>CAYXKP010000031.1:0-33725 GCA_964465695.1 uncultured Nitrospira sp. | reverse complement strand
TGCCGGCTTCAATCCCGAGCGCCAGCCAATTGATGCCGGCTCGCCGGAACAAGTCGATATATTCATGGCGCACCGTATCGACTCTGGCATAAGCCCACATCCGCAGCCGCAGGTCGCGTTCAATGATGTCGCGTAAGAGAGGCTCGTAGTACTTCCGATTCAAGAAAAACATTTCGTCGCTGATACGGATGGTCTCCACCCCCATCTTCACAAGTTTTTCGATCTCACCCGCGATCAATTCCGCGCTCCAAAACCGCATCCCTCTCGAATGAGAGGCGTCGATCCCGCTTCCATTATCCATGCGATTCACGATATTGATCATGCAGAAGTCACAAGCAAAGGTGCATCCCAGCGACGTGTAAATCGCCGCGAAGGGCGTGCGCTTCTCATGGTCGAACTCGGCATGCCAAAAATGTGCTCGGTACAGATCCAGCGGACGTGACCGGTACGGCAGGAGATCCCAGGCATAGCCCGGCATATCGATATCCATCCGCTCTTGCGGGACGACTCCTTCCGGCTCGTTCAAGACTGGCCGACGGGTTTCCCCGGAATCACCTGTTTTGTATCCGATCCCCTTCACGGCTCCCAAACCGGAACGAAGATCAGTCCGCAAAAGATTGTGCAAGGCATACACGCCCTCATTGAGGAGCACGAAATCGACAAACGGAAGCTGAAGCACCTCCATAGGCAATGCGCTGGTATGCGATCCCACGAAACAAACCGGGATATTCGGATGATGTTGCTTGAGCTCTTTCGCGAGCGCACTGGCTCCGATCATGCCTGTCGTTCCGGAATTCGGATTCTGCCCGTATACCACGAACACCGCGAGTCGGGGGTTCGCATTCTGGATCCGGTCTACGGCCGAGGACAAAGACAACTTCTCTGCGTCACAATCCAAAATTGCCGCGCCAAAGTCTTTCGCACGGCATGACTGCGCGAGCAACAGGGCCCATGTGGGAGGTTCAATCGCCGAATAGGTCTTCGCCAATCCTTGATACGCCTGCAAAGACGAATCGGCATTGACGAAGAGCACATCGAGCTGCCGGGAAGGTATGCGTGGGGCGGTCTTCACCACCGTATCTCTCCTCGACTTGTAGAGGGATATCTCACAAGACCGACTTATGCATTATGCTGGGCAGATGTCACAACGGTACACATTAGAGAAGGTGAGCGGCAGGAATGACGACAGCCTCTCAGTTGAACATTCGTTCCTTGAGCTTGACTGCCAGCGTATACGGATCGCGTCGGAGCAGAGGAGAGCGGAGCAGCCGATGTCGCCACATCTGCTTCCTCAATCCAAAAAGCTCATGCGGCTCAATCTGCCCGATCACCTGCGACGTGCCGTTCCGAAAGCGATGGACCACGCTTCCTCCGAGGAGGTTCTTACCGTACTCTTTTACAGCCTTGCGATACGCGATTTGTCCCGGTTTCTCCACATTTCTCAAACGCTGGCTGCGCTGATCATGGTGTCTACGACCAAAATTTGCAACCACCGGAATAAAATACGGACAATAGCCTTGCGTAAAGAACTTGTACATGAACCCCAGGTGCGGACACGTTCGGAACCAATCGCCTGATTGCGCATCGGGGAACCACGTCCGAATCATCTCGCTCCTCACGCAATAGTTGCCTTCGGGTAATGAAAACCCGCTCACAAGCCAATAAGCCAGAAAGTCCTGCCTCTGTGGCGGGGGATCGTTAAAGAACTCCTGGAACGAGACGTTCAATAAGTCCCCCTCCTCGGACATCGTTTGAGCAAATCCCCAGACCAGTGATACCTGGCTATCCTTTTCGAGCACTTGAACGCATTTTCTGAACCAGTTTGGATCAAGAAATCCGTCTGAGACGCAACATTGAATGATGTATTGTCCTCTCGCCATCACCAGGGCCTTTTGATAGGCTTCGACAATATGATCGTCCCGTTCAGATATCCACCGGATATGAGGAAACTCCTTAAGAATCCCTATTGTGCTGTCTGTGGACCCTCCATCGACGACAATGTGCTCGAAGTTTCGGAATGATTGCGCCGCCACAGTTTCAATCGTTTGCCGAAGAAAACGTCCATGGTTCAGCGACGGCGTCACCACCGAGATCATCGGCTGAGTAACATCTTGCAGATCCCCACAGTCTTTGGCATCCATGATCATCTTTATATACAGATGGCCAGATAAATAGAACCCTAGTGAAAACCCTAGGTTGGTGAAGCTATAGTTGCTGTCCGAAGTCACGCCAGGCATCGGCAAAGGAATGAATTTTGAGGTGCGACAGAGACGTTAATGTCAACCTATATAATATTGTTTCAAGGAATGGTGTCATGACCGATCCATGCTATCGCAAAACTCCGCATCGGCCCTCGAATGCGTCAGCAAGGGGTTGCCGCGCGGGAGGCACAAGTTCTTTCGGCAGTTGTGAAGCGGTAAAAAATCTTACTTCTTCACTCTCGTGGCTGCATACGATGTGTCCGGACAGCACCCGCGCTCCAACGACGACATCGATCAACTGGACCACATCACCGTTGTCCGGATAGGTCACGATACGGCCATGAGGGTCGGAATACACGCCGATCAGATGCGTCACCTCTACAGTGAGACCGGTCTCTTCAAAAACCTCTCGTACCGCAGCATCGACCAATGACTCACCCGGCTCTACCTTTCCTCCCGGCAAACCCCACCATCCACAGTCGCGTCGCTTTTCCAACAGGATGGCTTCTCCTTGGTCTCGAACGACCACCCCGACTCCTGCGCGGACGCGCATCCCATCCACCACGGTGCTTCCATACATAGACTGAATTTCTATGTCATTCATACGGATTGTCCGGGCACGGGCAGCCCAACCGCCATGAGCTAAGAGATCGTCCGAATGAATTCATCTTTTCATGGCAGCGCGTCGATTTCTTCCCGCGAAATCGATTCGGACCTTTCTTCCAACGGCCAATATTGGCGGCATGGCAACTTCTCAACGGGCTGCCCAATAAGATCATTTCGACGCCACCGTCGCTGGGATACATACACTCGCCAGCGGATCGCGGCTTCGTGCCAAGCCCAACGCAAAGATTTTCCCAACTTAGATCCAGGCAATTCGTACATCACCGCACGACGGAGGTCCTCCCGCTCCTTCCGATAGACATGAGACCCGGAGATCGACTTCTGACCGGCATGACGGCGAAACGCGCTGAAGGTCAGAGGAACGTATTGGCACTTTCCATGAAGCGCCATACGAAGAAACAGATCGAAGTCGGCCGCATACCGCAGGCGTGGGTTTATCCCACCAACACGCTCATAAAGCTCACGCCTCCAGAAACACGCATCCTGCAGCGGCGTCCACCCCCCGTATAGCATGGTGTCCCGAAGGTCCTTTACATATCCCCTGCTGAAAAAAATCACATGCCCTTGCTCATCAACATAAAAATCGTCCCCCAACACCATGTCGGCTTTGGTGTCGGTCAATGCCTGTCGAACCGCATTCAATGCTCCTGGTAACAGCAGGTCACCGGAATTGATCCAACAGAGAATATCGCCTGTCGCCCGAGCGAATCCTTTTGCCA
This sequence comes from uncultured Nitrospira sp., assembly GCA_964465695.1. Taxonomy (GTDB): domain Bacteria; phylum Nitrospirota; class Nitrospiria; order Nitrospirales; family Nitrospiraceae; genus Nitrospira_D. The sequence goes on along the minus strand of CAYXKP010000031.1, from coordinate 30,181 downwards.
GCGCGTCCGCATAGCCTCGATCCGGCTCGCTGACCCAGCCTGTCAGCCGTGACTCGTACTGTCGGATAATCGCGACGCTACCGTCATTGGAACCGCCGTCAATCACGAAGTACTCATCGCCGGGAGAGAGATTCGCCAGAACTGACTCTATGGTTGGTGAAAGATAGGAGCCCAAGTTCAGGTTCGGAGTAACGACAGAGACTCTCAACATGCTCTTACTCGGCCCGACTTTGAAGGCTCCGTACGCTTTTGTTAATGAGACACGTGCGAAGGAGATTTCTGACCTCTGACGATGGTCCATTTCTGGATAGCCATGATCGGAGCGGACCAGTTCTTCGACACAAATTATCATCTAACGTGATGAGCAAACCCGCTCTATGGTCGTTGAATGTGGGCAGAGCGTTAATCAATCTCTCACCACCTGTTTCCTCAAGATAATGACATGGTGATCAGTAAAGATACCCGCAGCTCCAATTGGGGCATCGCCGACCGGAGGACTTTCATTACGCTTCACGCGATATACTGCAAGCCTCAAATTGTTGTATATGGACGGAGAAACAGCATAAACCAGCTGTTTAAATAGGCCGAGCGCGACACTATTCAGGTTGCACTTAACGTATTTGAACTCGATTTGTCTGGGCAAAGACAGATGGTGGCGAGCGGCGAAATCCGCGAAATACTTATAGCTGGGGAAGACAAGATGTTCGGCAAAACTGCAATACCAGAACCTTGCCTTAAACCACCTTCTCCAAAAGAATGATTCGGGATTACCTGTCGAAATTATCAATAAACCATTCTTGCCCACATGTGCGAGCGCTGTCTCTAGGAAACCTTCAACGTCAATCACATGCTCTATAACGTCAGTGGCCACGACCACATCAAAAGTGGCCTCGGAGCCCAACTCCGCCAGCGTCTTCCCAAGAATTTGTATGCCACAGGAATGAGCGCGGTTGGCCGCCCATTTACACGGTTCAATGCCGAATTTTTGATATTTTGCAGAAAGGCCCGCAAGAAAACCTCCGGTAAAACAGCCAATATCAAGAATCGATCCACCACTGTGATCCGCGAGGCATGTGTAGATGGTCAAAAAATCATTCCGCTCAGATTCATAGCCCTGCCAAATGTCATTCGACGCGGCTTCGTACAAAGCAAGATACTGGCTTTGAGATAAAATCGGACGGCGAAACATTGAATGACAGCTTTGGCACTTGAATAATTCACCGCCGTTAATCGGAGGCTTGATTGGTTTTCCGGCAAAGTGACCGCAGGATGGAATTGGGCCCACTGCCTCAGCGGCATCACGCCCACAAAGGCGGCACCGAACCAATGTAATCATTCAAGTTCCGTATCCGAAACCGAAATAAATTCTTGACGGCATGCCGGAGATGATCACCGGCATAACACAAAACAACTGCTTCGAATGATCTCGATTCAATTCTGTTCTACAGCTGATCGGCAAACCACCTTCAGTCGTTCAAATACAACCCGTGCCCTTCGTGACCATTTAACCCACCAATATTCCTGAAACCGGCGAAAAAAAATTCGATAGTCGCGAAAGGATGAGGCTTGGATATTCTCCGGATGCTTGAGAGGGAATTCCATCGCATAGATAGGGACATTTGCCTCTTGGTTGTAGGCTGATTTGCAATGAGTAGCATCTTGACCATGGCCTATGTTTGAAACTAGATTCACCGAAGGCACTGCGGTCAGAAGATCGAATCTCCTGCACGTCAGCATCAATTGGTAATCCCATGCATTCTTCAGTTTTCGTTCGTATATTCGATCGTAGATATATCGCCAATACCAGTCCTCGCGCTCAGAAAATACTGATTGACGAAGCTTCCCGCTATCCCGAAACTCAGGCCAATAGGGCATGTCGAAATCCACTTTATGCCACGTTCGCCTCCAGGTCGCCCAGCCCCATGTCAATGCATATCTGGAAAAGAAATAGCTCGGAACTTGTCTTCTCGACATACGCCGTAAGAAATTATTGCCGGAAATGACTCCGACCCGAGGATCGTTGCGGTACTTTGCCAATAATTCTTCACAATACGGGAAAAAGCTGATATCGGGTAAACAGTCATCTTCCAGGATAATAGCCTCCTCGACTTCTTCGAATACCCAATTCAAACCAGAGGAGTTTCTGGGAAAGCTTCCCATGTTTTGCTCAGCAAAATTGCGTTTGACCTCACATTTCCAGTCAAGCTTTTCAAAAAGCCCCCGAACGGCGGCGCATTTCTCTGCATCATCTGGGACATGCGGGCGCGGGCCATCTGAGACCACGAGAACTCTGCGGGGTTGGACTTGAGCGAGTATTCCAAGTAATCGTTCGGTTAATTTTGGGCGGTTGAATGTTAAGATCCCGATCGGTGTATTAAACCCTTCGCCCGAGAGTCTTCCACTTATTTGCGCCATAGAGATCTGGCGGGAATTTTATCCTTATCGCATCGATCGCGGTACCTCGCCGCCACCTCGTGCACTTCCATCAGCAATCCCTTATTCAATGTGATTGGATCGAGGCCCATTTCGAGAAACGATCTATTGTCGACATGCAATTCGTTTTCGTCCGCCTCAAATCTTGGGTTCTTAATGAACTCCATCGGCACACCGATCATCTCAGAAACCATTTTCGCCAAATCTCGAACGCGATGCGTCTCAGTCATTTGATTCAAGATTTTCACCCTACTTCCACAGCCGGGAGGATGCGCTATGGCCAGCTCAATGCACCGTACCGTGTCTTGAATGTGGATGAAGGCCCTTGTTTGGCCGCCGGTTCCATGGACCGTCAAAGGATGGCCGACGGCCGCCTGCATCAGAAAGCGATTGAGAACCGTTCCATAATCGCCGTCATAGTCAAACCGATTGATCAACCGCTCGTCCATGCGGGTTTCCACGGTATTCGTCCCCCACACGATCCCTTGATGCAGATCCGTGACTCGAATCCCGTCGTTCTTGTTGTAATAAGCAAAAAACAGCTGGTCTTGTGTCTTCGTAAGGTGATAAATGCTGCCGGGATTTGTGGGGTGTAGAATTTCCCTCTCAGCCACTTCACCGGCATCGTTGACCACCTGCACTTTGAGATAACCTTCAGGAATCTTCATTCCCGCCGTCCCGTAGCCATATACACCCATAGTCCCCAGATGAACCACGTGCACGTCCTGCTTCGCATCCACGATCGCACATAGCAAGTTATGGGTTGCATTCAAATTATTGTCGACGGTATAGCGTTTTTGACGCTCCGACTTCATTGAATAGGGAGCGGCTCGCTGCTCGGCAAAATGCACGACGGCATCCGGCTTATAGTGGTAAAAAATGTGTAGCAGCCGATCGTATTCCTTGGCGATATTGAAGTTCACGAATTCAATCGTTTTGCCGGTCAATTCCTTCCAGGTCTTGATCCTTACCGACATTGTCGCAATGGGAGTCAACGAATTCGTTTCAAGCTCGTTGTCGATGTTACGCCGAGACAGGTTATCCACGATGACAATATCATGCCCCAGCTTTGATAGATGAAGTGCAGTGGGCCATCCACAAAAGCCGTCGCCACCGAATACAATGATTTTCATTGGCGCCTCCGGATTGTGTACTTTTGTAAAGTTGTCATGAGTCGAATCAAAGAGAATGATGAGTCTTGTTATCGGGGACCATGCCTCTCTAAAGGGATGGCATCGACGCTGGTGGGGCTCACCACTAGATCGTCGCTGTCACTTGAACAATCTAAAAAGAACACCGTATTGTGCGTTTTGGCATATACCATATACTGCTGCTGTTTCATGAAGCCATAAACTGGATTGTTCATGACATCCTCCAATGAACTTTTCAAGACTTCCACCAAAACGCATTTCGGTCTATACCGCCGCCAATCATTTGACCTCAATACGGCTAAATCGAGTCCCTCGGCATCAATGGACAAAAAATCTATCGAAGTTCCGAGTGGTAAGTACGAGTCTAATATCCGGTCCAATCGTTCCACCGCCACTCGGCAGGTCGTTTTCAAATGATACTGCTGCTTTGCCAAGCTCGATTTGGCCGATTCGCTGTCGAATGTATTCAGCGCTGGCTCATCAAATTGATAATATGTGACTTCTCCCGCAGAATCAGAAACACCGAGCTCAATATGGATATCCCTTTCCCGCACAGACCTAAAGAGGTCACTCACGCTTGGATTCGGCTCGATGTTTATCCCGCACCATCCACGTTTATAAAAAAAATATGTATTTGAAAACCGTGCTGGATGGTGCGCTCCTACATCCACATAAAACCCGCTGGATTTCCCTTCGAAAATCCGACGGAGTATCATGTCTTCTCCTTCCTGGGAATAAGACTTGGTACCATACCGGTCAAAAGGACCCATCACTCTCATCGAATCAAGAAACTGTTCCGACATAATTTTTTTAATGACACTCTTCAGCATTATTCTTCTTTATGGCTGCAATTGAATAGTGCGGCTGTGAATCGTTGAGCGATCGCAATCGCGCAGTGCGGGTAAAAAATATGCTCGTTGTCCAAGTATAGGGATTTATGGGCCCAACCCGTTAAAATCGACCTGCAATAAATTCAAATGCTCCCTCAAATATCGTGAAGTCCCTCTATGCCAATCCGCATTATCGAGAATGACTATGCCGCCGTCCAATAAATAATCCTGAACCAGTTCGGCACAGGCCTGTCTATACAGTCCATCGATTACAATAACGTCGACTTTCTCGGGCACTCGGGTTATGGCATTCACATACTCCGCTTCGTTTTCACACAATTGAATGACTTGGTTATCCGCGATAGCATCGCGTATTTTTTCATACCATTCCCTGTTGTGTTCAACTGAATATACTGATTTCGCCTTTTTTGCCCAGTAGACTGATGAACTGCCACTTCCATATTCGAAAACAGACATTCCGGTAAAATCAATGCCGTTTAGGTACTCGATCGACGGGTAGGTATACCTTGGAATCTTGTCATTATTAGCATCCACGCATTCTCACCTGGAGATGGTTTGGTACTGACCATATTTAATCGCCAATGTACCGAAGTTCCCTACTTGATGCCTTATGCTCCGTAATAACGGCACGGAAGACCATATGCTATTAATTCCCAACTCTTATTCCTTTCAAAAAGAAAGCATCCACCTTCATAAAAAACATCCTTCTTGTTTTGATGTTAAACACATCGAATAGAAAACCGGCGATCATATAGCCGATAACCGCCGCAGCGGCTGCACCGATAGTTCCGTAATGTGGAATCAACGCTACATTGAGGACCAGGCTAGCCATCGCGCCGGACAGGGTCCGAAACAAGGCAAAACGTTGGAGGCTTTCGCTCAACAACCAAGTGCTGCTTGCCGTTCCCAAAGCCACAAACATGCCGGTCCAGACATGGATCATGAGGACAGGCCCGGCATCACGGTATGCCGTTCCGTACAAGATTTGTACAATCCAATCGCTAAACAATGCTATGGGCAACGCGACCACAAACGCCGACAAAACCATGACGCTATAGAGTCGCTGTAACCGAGCACTGTAAAGCATGTGATCTACTTTCTTTGCATTCAGAATGGCGGGGAATAACGAATTCGTCACGATGACCGGTACAAAGCTCCAGGCCTCCGATATCTTAGCAGCAGCAACATAGATCCCCACTTCCCGTTCCCCCAACAACTCCTTAATCAGGATTTGATCCAATCTCATGTAAACGGCTACCGAAATATGCGAAAGGAGGAGCGGCCAGCAGTTTTTGAGCATGACTCTCGCAATGTCTGGATCAAATCTCCTCCAAAAGCTTCCCAGCCTTTGCCGATAGTAAGCCACGAGAAGACAGAGTGCTAAGGAAATTTGGTCCACCAAGCTCACCAGCACGAACCAGAAGAGATCCGCATGAATAGAGACAAAATACAATTTCAGCAGAGAGGATATGACGAGTTGCGTCACTTTAGCGATGGATACGTACTTGGAAAGCACCTTCGATTGGAAGTAAGAATCCACGACTTCGCAACTTTGGAAAATCATGCCGCACGCAATGATATAGATGTAGAGATTCGTGGTTGCATCATTAGCGGCGACTTGCAACATGACAGTCAACAGCAGGAGCGCGAATATTCCCCCTGTCACTTTCAGCCAAAAGGCGGTTCCCAGATAAACATCTCTCTGGTCCGGATAGTTAACCAACTCACGCACGAGGATACCGTCCAGACCCAACCGACCTACGGCGGAAAACAAGGCAACGAATGCCAACGCATAGCTGTATACGCCGAATTGCTCAGGCCCCAAATACCGTGCGACGTAAATGCCGACAAACAGTCCCGCGAGGATTCGTAAGGCTTGTTCGCCGAACATCCACGAAGTATTGACAAAATATCGCTGAAACCCTTGATGGCCGATCATTCTTTCGACAAAGTTTCGGATGGTTGCCTGCATAGGTTATCGAGGGATGGATAACAACATTTTCAGCGATAGAGCTGATCACGCTGACATCGCGAGCTGCGTATAGGAACGGAACCGCTCGGACGTCGCCGGGAAGTAGCTGGAGTAACTCCTACCCGAAAGCGACGAACTATCATGAAATAACTTTCCACCGGACGATCGAAGGCTGTCAGAGACGTCCGCCCTACCGTCTTCGGCGATTGTTGGCGAGATCGCTCACATGGCCACCACATCGTTCACATCAATCTCCACGGCTGCCGCCTGTTGAATAAGTCGTACGCCGATCACCAAGCGATGTCGCTTTTCTTTCCGCAAGAGAATCCCATGAGCTCCCTGCAAAGGGCCGCGAACAACCTCCACCTTCATCCCTTCGTGAAGGTAGGGATGGGGATCATACGGAAGAACGCTCGTCATAAGGCGGCGAAGCGCATCGATCTCCCCGTCGGAGATCGGTTCGGGCCGACTTCCGCTGCCGACGATCTCGACCACTCCCACGATCTTTTGTACGGGCGTCTTTTCAAGCGGTGAAAACCGCACGAAACAATACCCGGAGAACAGCGGAACCTCGATTTCCTTTTTCCGGTCTTTCCACTGGCTCAGCCGTTTGACCGTCGGAAGCAGCGGCTCGATTCCTTGCTTGTCCAACTGATCCCGTACCAGCTTTTCATGGCGGGATCTGGTCCGAAGGGCGTACCAGTGAAGACGGTCTGTCTGGTCTGTCTGGTCTGTCTGGTCCATCTGGTCTATCTCGTCTGTCTGGTCTGCTTGGTCTTTGTCCTGAGGTATGTAATTAGTCCGGAGAAAATTTTGCTGGTTTTCTCCGCTTGTGTGTAAATCTCGATGAAACTCTCTTGGGAAATATACTTTTGGTCGTTCGCGACATAGCGGTGACTCTGGGCTTCCGCTGTGGAAGACATCGCGATGAACAAGAATTGTACGAATTCCTTGTCGGAATGTCGGATCAATCCTTCGGCAATATTCGACGTGACCGATACGGATGCCGCTTGTAGCTGCCCGCACAGTCTGACATCACGCTGCCAGACCGGATTTCGGCCTATCGCTTCATAAACCAGCCGTGTGAGTACCCGAGCTTCTTTCCAGCAATCGAGATCTTCGAAACGGGTTAATTCCATGATAGTAGTCTGTCTCGTCTGTCTGTTGTTCTCCGCTGTATTACTTTCCTGTTACTAGATGGACAAGACAGACATCTTCCTCCAGATAGACCGCATTAGGCACAGCTCCGCCCTTTCACTTACAGCAAACGAAAAAACAACCCCCCACGACGCTCAGACGGATGGAGCCAGCGCTATGATCTTGCTATCCGGAACATGGCGCTGTCCCAGTTTGGTGCGATGCCCGGCCGTGTGGTCGAAATCCGCCAGCAACACCGCATCGAACTCCCACTCACTCAACGCCTCCGGGGGCCAGACCGGATAGGACAAAAACACCTCCCGAGGGTTATCATCCACAAATCCCACCAAGGTCATATGCATTTCTCGGAGCGACAGATATGCCATCTCCGCCAGCTCACCGGTCCCATAGATGACGACTCGTTTCGTGCCGTTCTTGGCTGCGTGAGACAGCGCTTCTCGCAGCCGCGCACGCATATCACGGTAGTGAGATAGAGAATATTCCATATAGAGATAGGTCAGCCTGGATTTCTCGGCAAACCCTTGCGGCGTCAGCAGATACCGAACCCGATGTGAGGGAATCGTCGTAATCTTGATATAACCTTTCCGTGCCAACCGCTTCAGGTAGAGATTGGTCAAGCCCAGAGCAACCCCCAGCTTGGTCGCCAGGGACCGCTGCGTGACCGCACCATCGCGCTCTACTTCGGTCAGCAAGAGAAGATCACGTTGACCCTGGAGATTCATATAGTTAGATGTCTGACGTTCAGAATATGAACACAGAAGCTTATTGGAGTCAAGTATGATACGGAGATCCAGCCTGGAAGAACCTCCCACTTATATGTGGACGACGGTGAGCGGAGAAGGCCTTTCCAAGACCTTGTCGACAGCGGCGGTCACCTTGGCGACCGTGAATCGATCAAGACAATCCCAATAAGGACAAGCTGCTCCGATGCATTTTCCACAAGTGGGAACATCCGGACGCAGCAATGCTCCCAGCCCAAGCGGTTTCCATCTCACCGGCAAATTGTTTCGTCGAGGATCAAACAGAGTAACCGTTGGAATCCCTAAGGCTGCCGCCAAGTGAGCCGGTCCTGTCGCTCCAGAGACGACGACATGAGCATTGGCGATCACTGCCATGAGTTCTCGGAGCGCGAGCTTGCCCATACAATCCCTTATCCGGGATGAATGTGTCGTAACGAGCGCAGCACCTCCGCCAAACTCCACGCGCTCCTGATCACTGCCGGTCAGCATGACTCCGTATCCCCTCTCCGCGAGGGTGAGAGCCAGATCACGATAACGGTCGAAACTCCAGCGGCGCGCAGAGACACCACCTGGGTGAATGACGATGCGGGGACTCGGTAATCCCGACCAACGACCTGCACCGGCAGACCATTCCGTCTGGCTCAGGCTCAACACCGGTGGACTCACAGGCTGCGGGCGAAGTCTCAACCCCGTGAGCATCGCGACGTTGTACTCCGATTCATGCTTTGAGAACTCACTACGGTGTTCATAGACCCGTCGGTTCGCCAAAAAACTATACCAGCGGTACCCCGTGGCTACTCGAATCGGTACACCGGCTGACCATGCAGCCCACATCAAGCGGCGAAACGGCTTTAGGAAGATAGCCGCTTCGACCCCCTGCGAGAAGGCGCGACGCAGCTCCTGCATCGGATCTGTGAAACGAATCGTTCGGACGTAATCGACGTCCGGGTGGCAATTAAGAAGAGGCGCTGTCGTCGGACTGGCAAGAAACCCAATTTTTACACCGGGCACCAGCTGCCGCAGCTGTGTCGCCACGGGAATAGACAGAAGGATGTCACCGATGCCGTCGGGGCGAACAATCAAGACGTTCATCGACATATTCGGCGAGCAGCCAACAACGGTCGTGCAACCTCAACCACTTGTGCCGGCTTAATGATGTGGAGACATTCTATCTCGGGATCATGCCGGCAGATCCGGCTGAAACAAGGGCTGCAAGGCACCTGACCGGCTAACACATGATGGCCGGCTCCATACGGACCGGTCCGCGTCGCGCTGGTCGGTCCAAACATCGCTATGGTCGGAACTCCGAGCGCGGCGGCAATGTGCATCGGTCCGGAATCATTAGTGATCATGGCGGACGCTTTTGAAAGCAGTACCGGTAAGCACCGGAGAGAAATCTCCCCGCTCAAATCGATGAACGGGCTCTTCGTCAATGCCCTCAACCCTTTCGTGTGGATCCGCTCCTCTGAACTTCCTATCACGACGACCGGGCCAAGACGCGCCATGTGCAACTGATCCACGACGGCGGCAAACGAGGTGAGGGGCCACCGTTTCGTCGGCCATCGTGCCCCTATGCTCATCGCTACCCAAGGCTTATCGATTGAAAGGCCCTTGCCATGACAGAGCGCTCGAATGACCGCCATATCCTCTTCCAGTAGTTTGAACTGAAAGCGCGGCGTCTCAGGGAGTGATGCGCCTAAGGCTGCGGCTATCAAAAGATATCGGTCGACCGCGTGGATATCACGGCTGAACACCGGCACGCGTTGAGTATAGAACCATGGACTGCCTTCCCTCCCGTTCGCGAATCCGATGCGGATGGGCGCGCCGCTGAAACGCGCCGCAAGGGCGCTTCGAAACAAGCCTTGCAAATCAAGGGCGATGTCAAACCGCTCCGCTCGCAACGCCACGCTTTCTCTGATCCAACTCCTCACCGTCGTCTCCACCGGCCAGACACGATCGATCCCCTCGGCTCGCTCGACGAGCTCCGCCCACTGACGCTTTACCAGCCACGTGATATGCGAAGCCGGCCATTGCGCTTTGATCGCCGAAACGACCGGAAACGCGTGAACGATATCCCCCAGAGAGCTGGGCTTAATCAGAAGAATGCGCGCCTTATTCAACGTCGATGGGAAGAAAGGAGCACCGTGCGGGTTATCTTCCACTGAGCACCTTTCGGAAAAATTTGCTCGTCAGAAACTAAGGACGAATGAAGGAGGCGCGTCACTACTGATTGCACGGGATGAACTCTTCATGGTTGTCTCACGGAATGGAGCTGCAGCTGAGGAGAATAGAGTTTGTCGAGCAGTGCCTTACCGGTTGCCCCATTTGCCGTCTCACGCCTTTCCTGGAGCGATCGGCAAAGCCGTTGCCAAGTCCGCAGGTAAGGGACCGGCGTCAGATAACGCCGCACATTGCTGTGCTGACGCACGATTCTCGACACCCACTCATAGTTGCCGGGAATGACCGCTTCGTATTGATCATCGATCAGCGGTGCGGTGCGCGTGAAGAACAGCGTAATATTTCCACCGTCGCGGGAAATGAGATGTCTGAGTTCGTACAACCCGTGTTTCCTGGCCAACCTCCGCAACGACACGACGTTGAAATTGTAGAGATGGGCTTCATGAAACGTGCTGCGAGGAGCCTGGCAAGTCGCCTCCACGTTCGGAACTTCCACGACAAGGGTGCCGTCCGGTTTAAGCCAGGATCGGAGCAGGGCTAAAATACGACCCGGATCCTCCGTATGCTCCAGCACATGCCAGATCGTCACCACATCGAACGATTCGGGCTGAAACACCGCATCTTGCACGAATCCGACTTGAACCGCGAGCCCATACTCTTGTATCGAATGGTCGGCATACCCTCTATTCGGCTCAACGCCGCTCACTCCATGTCCCATCAATTGAAGCAAATAGGCGAACTCGCCTCCGCCGGTACCGACATCGAGAACCGCTTTTCGAGTCGACAGCAACTGTTCAACCTTCTCAAATCGCGATAAGGCCACATTGCCCGCGCGCAAGACATGCTTGAGCTTCGGGCTGTAGGTGTGTTTATAGGAGAGGCGATACTCCTGCTCATAAAACCGTCTGGCATCATGAGGGCGTGGGTCAGACCACACCAGGCCGCAGGCTCGGCAGATGACGGTCCGCAAAGGCTTCCCGCTTCGGCTTCTGTTCGAGAGAATCGATACCTCGGTACCGCCGCAAAGGTTACAAGGAATGGAACAAGCGTTCATTTCCCGGTTCACCGCCATCCGACTCACTCCCTCGGCAATATGGCCGACTCACTTGCGCCTGGCATTTTCCCCACAACTTACTCCGGCTCTCCGAGCGACACAAGACACCCGACTACACTCTTTATGTCCCCCTCACGCTCTCACAGGTCGCGACCCGATGCAGACAACCTGCCGGCATCGGACAACAGCCAGTCCGCTGCCTCTCCCAAGGTAGCTGCGACCCAATCCGGAGTCGGGCCTGAAGTTTTCAGTCCTTCCGCCTCCGGTGGAGAAACGACTCCCGTCGTCACCAAAATACTTCGCGCCCCGATCCGCTTCGCCAACTCAATATCGCGGATGTGATCGCCGATCAGATAGGATCGATCGAGATCCATTCCCCATTCCCGCACTGCTTGGTCGATCAACCCACGGTTCGGCTTTCGACACTCGCAACCGTCGTCAGGATGATGAGGGCAGAAATAAATGGCATCGAGCGCCGCGCCCGCATCATCCAGCAGACGCGTGAGTTTCCTGTGCACGGCATCGAGATCATCACGCGACAAAAATCCTCGCGCGACTCCCGATTGATTCGTCACGACGATCAACCGGGCACCGGCCCGCTTCAGACTCGCAAGCGCTTCAGGCACCCCTGAAAACAATTCAAACTGATCGGGCGACGTGATATAGCCGGGATCGTGGTTGAGCGTTCCGTCTCGATCGAGAAATACGGTGTATCCGGAAAGGATCTTGTCTCTCATGTCTGTTCGGTCTATTTGGTCTGTCTGGTCGGTTCGGTCTGGATCAGATAGACGAGACGGACCAGATGAACAAGATAGACGAGAAAGACCAAACAGACCGTCCAACTGTTGTACTGCCGCTTCATATACCCGATCAGCCGAGATGCGTGTCATGCAACGATGATCGATCGGACATTCCCGGAGGAGGCAGGGCGCACAGTCTACGGCTTCCCGCACAATCGACCGTTCCTGTCCATAGGGGGCGGTGGTACGCCAGTCTGTAGGACCGAACACCGCCACGACAGGCACACCGCATGCGGCGGCGATATGCATCGGCCCCGTATCGTTGGTGATCAGGAGGCGACAACGCTTCACCACCGCCATAACCTCGCGAATGGTCGTCTCACCGGACAGGACAACCGACCGCCCGCCGAGCTGAGCGGCAATTGCCTTTCCGAGGGATTCCTCACCTTTGGCTCCAAGAATTACCACTACGACATGCGCGCTCTCAGTCCGCTCCAATCGCCGCATCAGTCGTTTCGCGACGTCGGCAAATCGGTCGGGCAACCAGCGCTTCGCACCGCCATACGTCGATCCGGGGTTGATGCCGATAATAAGGTTCGACGAGTCGACACCGGCCGAGGCTAGCCGAACATCGATCAGTCGTTCCTCGTCTGCCGAGACGAGCAATGTGGGGGGCGCGGCTCCACCGGTCATTCCCAATGGTCTCAACATATTCCAATAGTACTCGACTTGATGCATCGGCACAGGACCATCGGGAACGGCGACCGGTTCGGTGAGAAAGAAGACTCTTCCGTCCGTGGCATAGCCATATCGCCGTGGGATACCGGCGAGCCACGCAAGAAATGCGGCCTCAAACGCGTTCTGAAACAACACCGCCAAATCGAAACGATGCTGTCGCAACGTGCCGGCGAGTGCCCATTTTCCTGAAAGTCCCGCGTGGGCCCTTTTATCGTCATACACCAGCATGCCATTAAGACTCGGATGGAGCGCAAACAGCTCGGCAATGGCCGGTTTGGCGAGCATCGTCAACTCTGCCTGGGGAAAGAGGGATCGGAGCCCACGGACAGCCGGCTCGCACATGACGGCGTCGCCGATCCAATTCGGCGCTCGCACCAAAACGGTCCGAGGCAACCCCCTACGCATGTGATCCCAGCCGTGGTAACTCGACTGATGACGGTCCGTCGATCAACCTGTGCAGCCGGTCTGCTCCGCGGACAACCTCGGTCCCAAGGCGAAGCATCCACCAAGCGTCGTTGGGCAGGAGGAAAGGGGACAGTTTTCCGCCATCCTTCTCAGTCGTCAGCACAATCTCACCGCCATGGGCCCGCACATGGGCCCGCATCTGTCTGATTTCATCCTCACGGTAGCGATGATGATCCTCAAACACCGTCTCTCCCACGATCGTCATTCCGATAGATTCGACCGATCGGCGGAATGATGAGCTATTCCCGATTCCGCTGACCAACCAAGCCGTTTTCGACCGACCCCATGCGATCGATTGCTGCTCCCCTGAAACGATCGACATGAGCGACTCCGGCCGAAACACCACTTCAATGGCGTCTTCGTATGAGCGGGCAACCCTTCGCAATCGGCTATGGATCATGTCCACATCCTGACGCGAATCAGCACGGGTAATCACTACCGCACTCGCCCGATCCACCTCCTGAAAGGGTTCTCGCAGCCTTCCCGCCGGAAGCAGTGCATCAAGTCCTGCAGCATCGGTAGCATCCAACAGCACGAGATCGACATCACGATGAAGCGCCCGATGCTGAAAGCCGTCATCGAGCACGATGCAATCGACGGGATACCGTTCCAACACCCAGCGACCAAGTGTAACTCGATCGGCCCCCACCGCGACCACGGCCTGCGGGCAGCGCTTCGCCATGAGAAACGGTTCATCTCCGGCCTCCAAGGGGTCAGCCAAGACTTGCGACCCATCGGACACCAGAAGATGCGGCGCCTTACTTGTCCGTTTGTATCCCCGGCTCAAGATGGCGACCCTTCGCCCTTGGGCCAACAGCCGCTGCGTAAGAAAAATAACGACGGGGGTTTTTCCTGTCCCCCCGACCGTCAGATTGCCGACGCTGACGACCCGACAAGGCAGCCGTGTGGTCGTGAACCACCCTTGCCGGTAACACCACAATCGAAACCCGATGATGAGGCCGTACAACCCGGCGACCCAGTACAGCCCCTTGCGGACCGGTTGTCCAGGCTGCAAGAACGCCATGTCAGGGTTTAGCCATAAGGGGTCCCGGACCCGTTGCCACACAGGAGTCGGAATACGATGGAGCCGCACAGAGATAGGTTTCAATGAGATCCAGACTCCGTGTGAGTGCGCCTTGGTTGTCCAGCATCGCCTGCTTTGCAGCCTGCCCTACCTGATACCGAGCTTCAGGCCGGCTCAACCATTCTTCAAGAGCGGCAACGAGATCTTCCACCCCTTTCACCCGGCGACCTCCTCCGGCCTCGGATAAAAGCGTCGCCACTTCAGCACAATGGTCCGTATAGGGCCCAAACAGGACGGGCGTGCCCCACACCGCCGGCTCGAGCAAATTGTGTCCTCCCACGGGGACCAGCGTCCCTCCCACAAACCCGACGACGGCTTCCCGATAGGCACGAGCCAGCTCTCCTCTGGTATCCAAGATGACCACGCGCGGGCCGGATTGCTCCTCCCGAAGCCGACTCCTGCGTTGGACGACGAATCCGGCTTCTCGAAGCGCCGTTTCGATTCGTTCCGCACGCTCGATATGGCGAGGCGCCAACATCAATACGGTTGAGGGATAGGCTTTGACGATCTCTCTGTAGGCGGAGATGAGCAGTTCCTCTTCTCCGGAATGCGTACTGCCCGCGAGAATCAGCTGTTCGTGGGGACCAATCCCTAAGTCTCTGCGGAGCGACTCATCCGAGCAAATACCCGGCAGTGGCTGGTCGAACTTGATATTGCCGGTAACCTGGACCCGTGTGGGTTCCGCACCTAAAGCGATTATTCGGTCTCTATCTCTAGCGGATTGCATCAGACAGAGCGTCAAGGTTCGAAGCACGGAGCGATAGAAGGACCGAATCATAGGCCAGTCTTGACGACGAAACGACCGGGAAGACAAGCGTCCGTTGACCAAGACTGCGGGCACATGCTGTTCTCGTAACGTCCACAGTAAGTTCGGCCAGAGCTCAGTTTCGACGAACAGGTAGAGTATGGGCCGCAGACGCCGAACCATGCCGCCCACAGACCAGGAAAAATCAAGCGGAGCGTATCGATGTTCGGCGATGCCCCCTAAACGTTGTACGACCGCCTCGCGACCTGTCTCGGTGACCGTCGTCACGATGTAGCGAAACTCCGGATGTCGATCGTGCAATGCCTTCACGAGCGGCGTGACCGCGATCACTTCACCGAGCGACACCGCGTGGACCCAGATGACCGGTCTCTCTTGTCCGTCTGGTCTGTCCGGTTGACGAGATAGAGGAGACAGGCCTTCGTCCAGACCCAGCCGTTGCAGCAATCCACGACGGCAGCGTGGCGTGGTGAGGAGGATCCCCACGATGACAGGGGCGGCGAAAAGAAGACCGATGTTGTAGAGAAGCTTCCACATAAACACACCGCTCACCGCCACTCGCCATGTATTCAACATCGCGTGACAGGAAGCACTCGTCATTGCGCTTGACGGTTAACCAGTGACGTCGTGTTCCGCCTGATCCGTCAGCCGATTGAGGACCGTTTCAAGCTCCAGGCGAGTCGCCTCGAGCGAGGCTTCATCGCGTTCGCGCGAGACCCAGAGCGGATTCCCATAAAGAAAGAGGCCTTTGGAAAACGGATATGGGACCATGTAGCGATCCCAGCTCGCAAAGAGTTTTTTTTTGAACAGGCAAAGGCCAGCGGCACGATGGGAAGGCCTGTCGCCCTCGCCAGATGTATCACGCCGAGTTTTGCGATCTGACGCGGCCCCTTGGGGCCGTCCGGCGTCACGACCACGTCCCGACCGGATCGTGCCAATTTGATCAAGGAACGAAGCGCGCCGGCCCCGCCGCGTGTACTGGACCCACGAATCGCTTCGTGACCGAACCGGGCAATGATCCGGGCGATGATTTCCCCATCGCCATGTCGGCTGATGAGTACATGCGAACCGGTCCCCCGATAGCCGATCGGAATCATCAGCTGCTGGGCATGCCAGAAGGCCAAAATAATGTTGCGCCCCTCCCGATACAAGGCATCGAGCGCTTCGTGCCCGCGGGTCTCACACCGCATCGAGCGCGCGACGCTTCGAATGGCAGCGGCTCCGAGCGGCGGCAGCAGACAGAATTTTACCCACTGTTCGGCTCGAGTCTTCAGACTCTTACCACCCTCAGCACTCAGCACTTCCCCCTCCCCACACCTTCACACACTGGTCACGTCCTGGAATTGCATGGCGTGCAAACGACGATACACGCCTCCCCGACGGAGCAGTTCGTCATGCGAGCCCATTTCCACGATCGTCCCTCGATCCAAGACGACGATGCGATCCGCGTTTTGAATGGTCGAGAGCCGATGCGCGATCACCAAGGTCGTTCGATTCTTCATCAAATTAGCCAAGGCCAACTGGACGATCCGTTCAGACTCGGTATCCAGTGCCGATGTCGCTTCATCGAGAATGAGAAGCGGCGGGTCACGAAGTATGGCCCGGGCGATCGCCAATCGCTGCCGCTCGCCCCCCGAGAGCTTGAGGCCGCGTTCTCCGATGACCGTATCGTACCCTTTCGGCAGGCGGAGAATAAAGTCATGGGCATAGGCCGATCTCGCCGCCTGCTCGACGTCGGTTTGGCCGGCACCGAACCGTCCGAAGGCGATGTTGTTGCGGACGGTATCATCGAACAACACGATCTCTTGCGAGACGATTCCGATATGAGCGCGCAGCGATTTCAGCTCGTACGACGTCAAGGGGAGTCCGTCGATGAAAATACCGCCTGCTGTCGGCTCATAGAAACGCGGCAGCAAACTGACCAACGTGGTTTTTCCGCTGCCGCTGCTCCCGACGAGCGCGACTACTTCGCCGGGCTTGATCGTGAGATCCACATCGGTCAAAGCGGGAGTCGTCTGATTCTCATACCGCAAGGACACGCCCTGAAATTCAATGGCCCGATTGATTCCCACCAACGGCAGCGTGCCGCGATTCTGTGACTGCTCGGTTTCCAAGTCCAACACGTCGAAGACCCGCTCAGCAGCCGCCAGCGCCTGTTGAATCAGATTGTTGGCTCCCGATAATTTTTTGACGGGTGTATAGGCCATGAACATCGCCGCCATGAAGGAAAAAAAAGCGCCGGGAGTCATCGCCTCATGAATGACCAGATACCCTCCATACCAGATAATGGTCGCGACACCGATCACTCCGATGACCTCCATGTGGGAGTGGCCAAGGGCCCAGACTTGATTGGACTTCAACGTCGTGGACAGAAAGGTTTGGTTTCGCTTCTTAAATCGCTCGGCCTCGGCCTCTTCCCGCCCGAACGCCTTCACGACTCGGATGCCGGCAAACGTCTCTTGGAGCGTTGAAGCCATATCCCCCATTTGCTCCTGCCCGCTGGTCGCCAATCGCTTCAATCGTTTTCCTACCCGCACCATCGTCAATCCCGAAAGCGGGATCACGACCAGAGAGATCGCCGCCAATCTCCAATTCTGATAGAGGATGACGCTGACCATCGCCAGAAAGGTGAGACCGTTCTGGAAAATGTCTTTGACGACGCTCGACGCGGCGTTGGCCATCATTCCCACGTCGTTCACGACCCGCGAGACCAAACGCCCCGATGTATTGGTGTCATGAAATCCGACAGACAGCCGCATAAGCCGTTGAAACAACTCCTGTCGGATGTCCGCCACGACCCGATTGCCGACATAGGCCATCAAATATCCCACGCCATAGCTGAACACCGCCTTCAGCGTCGCAACCCCCAGGAGCGCCAAGGGAAGCACCAGTAACATCTGTTCGTTTTTCTGGATGAAGATATCGTCCAACACCGGCCGGGCCAGCCAGGCATAGGCGCCGCTGAGCAACGCCACGAGACCTGAGCAGACAAAGGCTGCCAGGAACCGTATACGGTACGGCTTCACATAGCTCATCAGCCGCTTGAATCGCTCTACGCCCGACATGCCGTCAACACCGCCTCCGCCGCTCTGGCCGACGCACCCGGTTCACCCAAAGCGGTCCGAACCCGTGCCAAATCTCGTTTCATCTCATCATAGGTCGGCCGATCCTCCAGGATCCGACGTGCCTCTTCATACAATCGCTGTCCCGTCGCAGCGGTTTGGAGCAGCTCCGGCACGACTGTTCGACCCGCCACCAGATTGACGAGCCCGATCCATTTGACTCGAATCACGAATCGGATCACAACATTCGCAACCCAAAACGTCAGCGGTGTCGTCCGATAAAACAGGACCATAGGGGTTCCGACCACAGCCGCTTGCAGCGTGGCAGTACCCGAAGCCACCAGCACCAGATCCGACAGCGCCATCACTTCAGCGGCCTGTTCCTTCACCAGCGCGATAGGAACCGGGCTTCGCTCCAGGAGAGGCTGCAACAGATTATCGTGTATGGTGGAGGCTTGTGCCAGGATAAACTTCGTTTTGGGTTCCCGGCGCGCCAACTTCTCTACCGCTTCGATGAGAATCGGCAGCAATACTTGTACCTCATGGGCTCGACTCCCCGGCAACAAGGCAATCACCCGCTCGTCATTGGACAGACCAAACCGGCTGCGAAGCCCGCCCCGATCATAGTTGCTTGCGACCGCATCCAATATGGGATGGCCGACAAACGTACATGGCACACCCGCTGCGTCATATATGGGCTTCTCGAAAGGGAGTATGACCAAGACGTGATCGACCCGCTGTTTCAGCCAACGAATCCGCCACGGCGCCCACGCCCAAATCTGCGGCGCGATATAGTACACCACCCGCAGGCCGGCCGCTTTGGCGAAATACGCAAACCGCAGATTGAGACCGGGGTGGTCGATAAACACCACCGTGTCCCATCTTTTTGATCGAAATAACCGCCGCATCGTGACAAACCGCCGCAGGATCGACACCAACGCGAAGGGGCCGACCATCCCGATGACGTCGAATCGCCCCATCTCCTCCACCAACTGGACACCGGCCTCCTCCATCGCACGTCCACCGATTCCCGCCAATGAGACCTGGGGATCGCGCGCCTTCAGAGCTTTGGCCAGATTGGCCCCATGAAGGTCGCCGGAGGCTTCACCAGTAATGATCAGGATACGAGGCATGACGATCTACGGGACAATGGATATGAGACGGTCTGATACCATGGCCGCGAACGACGATATTATGAGTCAGCCGAATGGAGATGTCCTTGGGAATTACGCTGCCCGAACGCCTTGATGGCGGACAGCACGCGATGCGCGACCTCCAAGGCCGCCGTTCCGTCTTCGCCCGACACAACGGGGCACGATCGTGTCCGAATAGCCTGCAGAAACGACTCGAGCTGTAGTTTCAAGGGCTCATCATCGCCGGCCTGAAACTCTTCAACCGCCACCATCGGTTTCCGGCCCGGCTCAGCCGATCGGCGTCCGACCACTCCGTGGCGAGACTGAAAATCTATGGACAGATAACCATCCAGTTGGAGCAGTCGCATATGCCGCATCGCTTTCAAAGAGACCCGACTTGCCATCAGGCTGGCAACCCACCCGCTCTCGAACTGAATGTACGCGTTGGCGACATCACTCGTAGAAGAACGCACCGATAGGCCGGCGGCCCGCACCTCCTCCACCGGCCCGGGACCGCACGACAACACCAAATCCAGATCGTGGATCATCAAATCGAGGACGACATCGACGTCGGTGCCGCGGTCGCTATAGACACCCATGCGCTGGCATTCGAACAACACCGGACGCCCGATGTGCGGGCGCATCATCTGCATGATGGGGTTGAACCGTTCACTATGCCCGACTTGGAGGGTACATCGGTTTATCTTGGCCAACTCCACCAGCTCCCGAGCCTCGATCGGCAGCACGGCGATCGGCTTTTCAACCAGCACATGTTTCCCGGACTCGAGACAGGCTTTGGCGACGGAATAGTGTGCAGAGGTGGGGACGGCGACACTGACGATATCGACATGTTTCAACAGGTCCGACACATCGTCAAACACCGCTGCGCCGTATTGACGGCCGATGAGAGACGCACGCCCATGATCGTGATCGACGACGCCGACCAAGGTCGCGTCCGGCAACGACGCATACAGTCGCGCGTGGTGTTGCCCCAGATGTCCGACCCCGATTACACCGGCACGCAGCTTGGCCATACGCCTCTTGGACCGAATTGGGGAATCTCTTGATCCATTGATTTGCGGATTGTTCCTCAAATCAATAAACCGACAGATCTTCAGATTCCAAAACTCAGGTCCCCGTGCTTGTCTCCTCTTCGCGAGTGAGTCCAACCACGGCAATTCCGGCGTGCTCCGCCTTGCTGATCAACAATTCTCGATCCAGCATCACGGACCGACCGGCCTCGACCGCGAGAACCGAGGCCTTGACGGAACACATGACTTCGATCGTCTTAGGACCGACCGCCGGCAGGTCGAACCGGAGATCTTGCTGAGGCTTGCTCCGCTTCACCACCACTGCACCATCTTTGGCCAGTTGGCCTCCACGCTTGATCGCTTCATCGGTTCCTTCGACCGCTTCGACCGCCACGACGATTCGGTCTTTGATCACGACGCATTGGCCGATGTCGAGGCGACCCGTCTCTTTGGCCACGTCCCAGCCATAACGGATGTCAATCCATTCTTTTTTGGTCGGCTGGCGTGACGTGAGCGAGCCTTCTTCGACCAAAATCCCTTCCAGGCCGAACGTCGACTCACAGATGGTGATGCCGTCCTTTTCGAGCTCTGCCGCGAGGGCGCGTAGGATATCATCATCCTTCCAGAGGACCAACTTCGTCGCGAGAGCCAGCACGCGAAAATCAGGACGTGCATGGCTGTAGACGTGAGTTTTCCTGATACCTCCCAGCATGACCACTTTCCGGACACCGTCAGACTTGAACGCGTTGATCAGCTTATTGAGCTGACCGATCTTGACCCAATGGATCCGATCGACATGCTGTTCGAGCTCCGGCTCCGTTTCACCCTCGTGGGCCACCGCAAAGACTTGAAGGCCCATCTTGCGGGCATTATCCGCGAATATGATCGGAAATCGTCCATTGCCGGCGATCACACCGATTCGGTCGTCTGGAATGGGAATGGTCGGAGGCATAGTGCCTGATCTCACACTTGTTGATCGAATTCACGCTCCAAGTCGAGACTGACAGCCCGTGAGATTCCACGTTTCGTGCCTTCCATAAACGTGAGAATTTTCGACACATCAGGCTGTCCCTTGAACTCCTTTTTGGCCAGTCGAATCGCCTCAGCCGTTCGGTGGCCGGATCGAAAGAGCAAGTCGAAGGCTTTCTTCAGCAATGCGATCCGCTCCGCCGAGAAACCGTGCCGTTGCAAGCCGACCGAATTGAGACCATACAAATGGGCGCGATACCCGCCCGCCGCGAAGGTAAATGGAGGAATATCCTGACCGATGGCACAGCAACCGCCGACCATCACGTAGTCTCCGACACGCACGAACTGAAGAATACCGGTCAACCCTCCGATGACGGCGTGATCTCCGATAGTGATGTGCCCCGCCAAGCTTGCGGCATTGGCCATAATGATATGGTTGCCGAGCCGGCAATCGTGCGCCACATGCACGTAGGCCATCAGAATGCCCTTCGATCCAAGAGAAGTGACTCCACCGCCTTGGACGGTGCCTCGATTGATCGTGACATACTCCCGGATGATGTTGTCGTCGCCGATGATGACTTTGGTGGGCTCCCCCTTGTACCCCAGATGCTGAGGAGGCCCCCCGATTGAAGCAAACGGGTGCACTTCGTTCCGCTCCCCAATTTCAGTCCACCCATCGATCGTCACATGGGAACATAATCGGCTTCCCTTTCCGATCGCCACATGCTCGCCGATTACACAGAATGGCCCGATCTCCACGTCACCATCGAGGCTCGCTTTGGGATGAACGATCGCCGTAGGATGTATCTTCACGCATGCCCCCTTTACTTGCGTCAAACTGACACTGCCGGGATTGAGAACCGGTCGAAACCGGTTACCGTGTTTCCGCCTTCTCTTCCATCACCATGGCCGTCACCACGGCTTCACAGACCACCTCATTGTCGACGTAGGCCTTGCCCTGCATTTTCCAGAACGGCGGACGTTTCTTCAGTACGTCGATCTCGAAACGGAGCTGATCTCCCGGCACCACCGGCCGTCTGAATTTTGCCTCATCGATACCCGTCAGATACATGACGGTTCTTCCGACCGGCCCCCCCGACTTGAACACCAGCACGCCGCCCGCTTGCGCCATGGCTTCGATAATCAGCACTCCCGGCATCACGGGGCGTCCCGGGAAATGCCCTTGAAAAAACGGTTCATTCACCGTCACGTTTTTGAACCCGACGATCCTCTTATGCGGCTCGAATTCTTTGACTCGATCCACCAGCAAGAAGGGATACCTGTGGGGAAGTAACGTCTGAATCTCAGCCTGCTCGACCGATGCCATGGGCTCTGCCTCCTCTCTGTCCCGGATAATTCTACGGTTTAAGGATTCTGCCGATCAAATTCCTTGATGATCGAGTCCGTCACATCCAGCGCAGGCTGATGATACAGGACGATGCGGATGAGGGCCTCATTGCCCTTGTCCAGGATGGCCGTATATCCCTCTTTCTGGGCCACAGCCTGCGCGGCGGTGGCGATCTTTTGCGCATATTCCGCGACCATCTCGCGCTGTTTTTGCTGCACTTCACGATTGAATTCTTGTAGGCGGCGCTGATACGCTTCCATCTTGCTCCGCAGATGTTCCTCTTTCTCTTGCCTCGCTTGATCGGTGAGTTTGGCGTTCGGATCTTGTAAGGACTGATCCAACTCCCGAAGTTCTTGCTCATCGCCATTGAGGATCTTCTGCCTGGTCATGGAATATCCCTTCACCTCTTCCAAGGCCAGCTTCCCGGCCTTGGTTCGTTCCATCACCATCTGTTGATCCATGACCCCGACCCGAACCGCCTCAGCGGCATGGAGCGGCTCAACCCACTGCACCAGTGACGACAGGACGGCTACCACTATCATTCTCCCTGTTTTCGCCATAATTTATTTACCTCCGGCAGCACTAGGGATATTCGCGGTTGAACTCCTCGATGACCAAGCCTGAAATGTCGAGACCATCTTCATGATAGATGGTCGGACCACCCTTACTCTTGTCCACGACGACCTGCAACCCCAGCCGCTTGGCGACCTTCGCGACGACGGTTTCTACTTTGTCCCGAAACCCTTCCAACACGTCTTTTTGTTTTTCTTGAACTTCCCGATTCAACTCCGTAGCCTTTTGCTGATACTCCTGCATGCGCCGGCGAAACTGTTCTTCCCGATCTCGTTTCGCGGCGGGACTCAGGACAGAGGACTGTTTGACAAAGTCCTCTTCCATCCGCCGCAGCTCCTTTTCCTCCAATTCCATCAGCGCCTGTCGATTTTTCGAAAAGGCCGCCAAGTTCTCTTTCGCCTTCTTGCCCGCGCTCGTCTCGTTGAGCAGGCGCTGTGAATTGATCACGCCGATCTTTCCGTCCACTTTGACCCCGCCGCCGACACATCCGCCGAGAACCAGCACGACGGCGACCCCGGCCGACATCATCGCCCATTCGATCCGCGCCGCCGATCGCTTACACCGATTCCCGTTCCAACGTATCACGCCAAGGCTCCGACTAAAATAAGGTCCCGATCGTAAATTCGAACACACCGAACCGCTCGCCGGTCCGTCGATCCAGGTTGATTCCATAGGCGACACGCAACGGACCGAATGGAGAGATCCAGCGCCCTTCTAAACCGGCCGCACTTCTCAAATCGACCGACAATGGTTCATCATCGTCGAATCCTTTTCCATAGTCGAAAAAGAGCACGCCGTTCAATTTCGCCTCGGAGGAGATGGTAAAGATCAACTCGTTGCTGAAAATCAATTGCTTGGCCGCGCCGAACGGGGCACGGGTCGTAGGAACCACGGGACCGGCCCGGCCGAAGGCAAACCCGCGCATGGTATTGATGCCTCCGACGAAAAACCGTTCATTCAGAGGAATCTGGGTGTCGCCAAGCGCATGGACCTCTCCATAGCGCGCGCGCAACGAAATCCTCATATCGAGCGGAAGCGGCGTGACCTTGATAACGTCCACATAGTACTTGATGAAGTTATTGGTGCCGCCGAGATAGGGGGTCCCGATATCAAGCCCTCCGCCGAAACGCCAACCGGAACGAGGATCGAGGTAGTAATCTCTGGTGTCCCGAAACAGGGCAAACCGAAACCCTGTCGATGTCTGCGTTCCCAGCTGTCGGCATACGATAGGAACCAGCTCATTCCCCGGCGTACAAATACCTTCTTGAGGATCCTTGAACGTGATTTGCTCTCCAAAGAGGCTCACGCTCCCCGTCACATACTCCGATAACCACCGGCCGAGCGTGACGTTTCCGCCTGTCCGCTCTTCAAAATAGGACAGGTAATTCGTCATACTGCGGTAGCCGTCTATCTGCAGCGAAGTCAATGAGTCGTTCAAATAGGGATTGCGGAAGGTGATGGACCCGAGACTCCTTCGCTGGCCGAGCTGCCCTCGGATGCGCCCGAGATAGCCGTAGCCGCCCAAGTTGCCTTGTGTGATATCGGCGATGGCCACCAGCCGATCCAGCGTGCTGAACCCACCGCCGAGGCTGAACATCCCGGTCGGCTTTTCTTTCACACGCACGTTCAGATCAACTTTTTCGGGTGCGACTTGCGCGGGCAGGATTTCGACCGTCTCGAAGAAATTCAAGTTGTTCAGTCGCTGGAAACTTCGCTTCAGGGAGGCGGTGTCGATCACATCCTGCTCGTCCACTCGTATTTCCCGTCGGATGACGTTGTCTCGTGTCTTGTCGTTCCCGTAGATATTGATCTGTCGGATGCGCATCATCTCCCCTTCCTTGATGTTGAAGATGATGCCGACCGTCCGTTCCTCATTGTTCGGATTCACGTTTGGCACGACTTCGGCAAACGAATACCCCTTGCTTCCATAGAGATCCGTGATTCGCGTGATCTCATCTCGGATCTTGGCACGCTGAAAAATTTCTCCCTCCTTGATCCTCAATCCCTCGCGCAGCTCGGGCTCCTCAAACACCGTGTGCCCTCGGAACCCGATTTCTCCTATGGTGAACGGCTCGCCCTCCGTGATGTGGTAGCTGACGATGAACCATTTTTTATCTTCCGTGAGCTCCACCGACGGTTGCCCCACCCGAACATTGAAGTACCCTTTATTCAACAGCACTTCCTTGATCCGTTCCACGTCATTGGCCAGCTCTTCACGCTTCAAGATGCCCGCGTCGGACACGATCGACGGCAATTTAAGCCGCGTCACGAGGCCGTACCAAGGAATCCATTCCCGAGTCGACATGACACTGAGCATCTCGGACTTCGTGGCCGCACGCAGTCCTTCGAATAACACTGTCTTGACCCTGGCCTTCTCGCCTTCCGTAACGTGAAACGTCAGGCGCTTCCGATCCTGATCTAATGTCTCGATCACGGGGACGACTTGAGCGTTGTAATATCCGTCACGCTGGTAGGCCTGGCGGATGGCTTCGGCGCTTTCTTTCACTTGCTGCTGATCAAGAAATGTCTGACTCTTGATGGTCGTTTTTTCTTTCAGCTTCTCGTCGGTCAACTGCTCGTTTCCGTCGAAGACGATCTCGGTGATGAACGGCTTCTCCTGCACGACGAAGGTAACCGCCATTCCCTCGGTGCTCGATTCGGTTTCGACCCGGACATCCTCGAAAAACCCCGTGTCGTACAAAATCTTCACTTGTCCACGCACATTTTCCGGCGTATAGCGATCGCCGGCTTTCAGCGTGAGACGACCGGCAATCGCCGGAATTTCGATTCGCTTGGCTCCCCGAATCTCAATCGAGGCGACCGTAAGTTCGGGCGTCTGAGCGAGTGCTTCCAGCACGCTCCATAATACAGAAAGGACCATGACCGCGACCATGAACGATCGAGGCCTGTAGACGGCGTGCTCGGTCACCGATAAGGATTCCTGTGGCGGAGTATGGAGATGAATGATGCGGCTGGAACCATCACACCGGTCCTCTTCATTGTCGACTGTACACCAAGTTCCTACGAGTCGGTCTCTTCTGCTCCGGAGACCGCCCTAAGACCGCAAGAGCTTCCTCGCAGGGAAATCACAACCAGGCAGCTCTAACACGCCCACATCCTCGCACCACCAGACCTCGCAAAACTTCCGGATTATATTGAGGTCATTCTGTATTGTAAAGGAGTGTCCGCTCCATGATGCGACATGTGCTTGCATCGACGTGAAGGCTGCTGTCGCCCTAAGAAATAAGACGGCACATGTCTTCGTGAGAACGTGCGGATCCGTTTTCACGGACGACAACGTCACTACGGTGCGATGAGTTCGTCCGTTTCTTGACTTCACACACCCCATCACATAGTATCCTTCCATGTCACGCCAGACTGTCAGGAAAGCGGTCATTCCCGCAGCCGGCCTTGGGACCCGATTCCTTCCCGCCACAAAAGCATCTCCCAAAGAGATGCTCCCGTTGGTCGACAAGCCCCTCATTCAATATACGGTCGAAGAAGCGGTGGCCTCGGGCATCGAAGACATTATCGTGATTACGGGTCGCGGTAAACGCGCCATTGAAGATCACTTTGATCGTTCCGTCGAGCTGGAAGAGAATTTGAAGGGCACCGGTAAGAGTCAGGTGCTTCATCAAATCCGGCAAATCTCAAACCTCGCGAATTTCTGTTACGTACGGCAATCCGAAGCCCTCGGTTTGGGACATGCCGTGTTGTGCGCGCAGCATCTGATCGGAGATGAGCCTTTCGCCGTCATTCTCGGCGATGAGATCATCGATGCTCATGTTCCGGCTCTGGCGCAATTGATCCACATATATAAAAAGCGCCACGGCGCGGTTCTCGGGGTGCAAGAGGTCCCCAAGGCGGACGTCAGCCGGTACGGAATTGTGACCCCCAAGCGCCTCGCTCACGGTCTGCATCGGGTAGAGGATTTGATCGAGAAACCATCGCCGACCGATGCCCCATCCACGCTCGCCGTGATCGGTCGGTATGTCCTTCCTCCGGACATCTTTCCGATTCTGAGAAAAACCGCCCCGGGAAAGAACGGAGAAATCCAGTTGACCGACGCACTCAAGACACTCGCAAAGAGATCTCCGATGTTCGCTCTTGAGGTAGAGGGACAGCGCCACGATGCCGGGGACAAACTCGGCTTTTTGATCGCTACCGTTGAGTTCGCGCTGAAGAATCCGGCATTGGGCGCAGAATTCCGCGACTACCTATCGACAAGAATGCACGCCGCATCGAACAATCGCCGAGGATGATCCCGTCGGTTGTAACGGGCACTCAGTCGGGGGATTCCCAGCGACGACATCCTGCACCCGGCTTGATACGGGACTGATGGCCCGATCCAGTGCATCGCGCAGCCTTGATCGTCATTGGTTTCATTAGAATGGAACGCGGAGGCTCGTAAGCGAAAGAGCGCATGTTACGCAGACACGTCATAAGTAGCATCGAACCCACGTTCGTCGAACCCTTCATCACCGGTAGATAAAAGAATAGGCAGGCACATGACCGACCCAAACGAGCAAGAGATTCAGCCTCCTCAAAACATTGAGGTTCCCGGCCAGCTTCCCCTGTTGCCCGTCCGGGATATCGTCGTCTTTCCCTATATGGTGCTCCCCTTGTTCGTCGGACGCGACATGTCGATCAAGGCCATTGAAGCGGCGCTGGCCGGCAATCGAATGATCTTCCTTGCGACACAAAAAGCGCTGGACGTGGAAAATCCCGCTCCAAAAGACATCCACACGATCGGCACCGTCGGCATCATCATGCGGATGCTGAAGTTGCCGGATGAACGCATCAAAATCCTGGTGCAAGGCATCGCCAAAGCCAAGATCACCAAATACATTCAGACCGACCCATACTACTCCGTCCGGATCGACAAGCTGACCGACACGAAACCGACGGCCACGACTCTGGAGGCAGAAGCCGTCATGCGGACCGTGAAGGAGCAGATCGAACGAATCGTGAGCCTGGGGAAAGTCCTGATTCCCGACGTCATGGTCGTCATCGAAAACCTGGAAGAACCGGGCCGATTGGCCGACATGGTAGCTTCGAATCTCGGCCTCAAAGTCGACGCCACCCAGGCCGTCTTGGAAATCTCCGATCCGATTCAACGTCTCCGTCAGGTGAGCGATATTCTCGGAAAGGAAATCGAAGTCCTGTCCATGCAGCAAAAGATTCAGGCGCAAGCCAAAGGGGAGATGGACAAGACCCAGCGTGAGTATTTTTTGCGGGAACAGCTGAAGGCCATACAGAAGGAATTGGGCGAACTCGATGAACGGGCGGAGGAAATCACGGAATTCCGAAAACGGATCAAAGACGCGAAGATGCCCGAGAAAGTCTTGAAGGAGACCGAAAAACAGCTGAAGCGTCTCGAGAAGATGCACCCGGATACCGCCGAATCGGCGACGGTGCGAACCTATCTGGAATGGATGGTCGAATTGCCGTGGTCCAAGCGTTCGAAGGACAATCTCGAGCTGAAGGCCGCGGCCAAAGTGTTGAACGACGACCACTATGACCTCGAAAAGGTCAAGGAGCGGATCCTGGAGTACCTGGCCGTCCGTAAGCTGAAAGAGAAGATGAAGGGACCGATCCTCTGCTTCGTCGGCCCTCCGGGAGTCGGGAAGACCTCGCTCGGGAAGTCGATCGCCCGCGCATTGGGCCGTGAATTTGTCCGTATCAGCTTGGGCGGCGTGCGGGATGAGGCCGAAATCCGAGGCCATCGCCGCACATATGTCGGCGCATTACCGGGACGCATCATTCAGGGGATGAAGCAAGCGGGCACCAGCAACCCCGTGTTCATGCTAGACGAGGTGGACAAGGTGGGGATGGATTTCCGAGGTGACCCCTCAGCAGCGTTGCTGGAGGTCCTCGACCCCGAACAAAACAGTGCGTTCACCGATCATTACCTCGGCGTCCCCTTCGACCTGACCGAAGTGATGTTCATCACGACGGCGAATTTGATCGATCCGATCCTTCCCGCGTTGCGCGATCGCATGGAGATCATCGAGATCCCCGGATATACCGAGGAAGAAAAACTCGGCATCGCCCAGAAATACCTGATTCCCCGCCAGCTCGAAGAGCACGGGATTACGAGTAAACATGTCAATCTGACGGAACCGGCAATCCGCCAAATTATCTCCCATTACACCCGGGAGGCTGGGGTGCGGAACCTCGAGCGCGAGATCGCCAATGTGATGCGGAAGGTGGCGAAGAAAGTCGCCGAAGGCAAAGGCCTGGGGTTTCCGATCGACCCATCCAATCTCCATAAATATCTCGGTGTGTCGAAATATGTGCCGGAGGCGGAACTAGAAAAAGACGAAATCGGTGTGGCGACCGGCCTGGCCTGGACGGAATCGGGCGGCGATGTGCTCTACATCGAGGCGACGGTGATGAAGGGAAAAGGTCAACTGACCCTCACCGGTCATCTGGGCGATGTCATGAAAGAATCCGCTCAGGCGGCGCTCAGCTACGTCCGCTCGCGAGAAAAGACCTTGCATCTCAGCCCCTGGGTGTTCAGCAAACAGGATCTGCACATCCATGTGCCGGCCGGGGCTATTCCCAAAGACGGTCCTTCGGCGGGCATCACGATGGCCACCGCTATTGCGTCCGCATTTTCCGGCACGCCGGCGAGGCGAGATTTGGCGATGACCGGAGAGATTACTTTGCGTGGCCGCGTTCTTCCGATCGGGGGACTCAAAGAAAAGATTTTGGCCGCGAAACGGGCGAAGCTCA
>CAYXKP010000030.1:25338-34209 GCA_964465695.1 uncultured Nitrospira sp. | reverse complement strand
GACTTGTTCCGGCGAGCCGGCATCAATTGGCTGGCGCTCGGGATTGAAGCCGGCAACCAAACGGTTCGGCAAGAGGTCTCAAAAGGGTCTTTTCAGGAAGTCAACATCCGAGCCGTCTGCGACAAGGTGCGGGCGGCCGGGATGAACATCATCAGCAACTACATTTTCGGATTTCCCGACGATACCTCCGAGACGATGGGGGAAACCCTGAATTTAGCGCTTGAACTGAATACGGAAATGGCCAATATGTATCCTTGTCAAGCCTTGCCGGGCAGTCCGATGTACCACATGGCCAAGCGACAGGGATGGAAGCTGCCAGAGAGCTACAGCGGATACGCATTCCTGTCGTACGACAGCCAGCCTCTTCCCACGAAGCATGTAACGGCTGCGGAGGTGCTGAGGTTCCGGGATGCGGCGTGGCAAACGTACTTCTCGAATCCTGCGTACCTTCAATTGGTCGAAACGAAGTTTGGGGCGAAGGAGCGGGCCAACGTCGAAGCCATGGCCAACGTTCGGTTGCGTCGGAAGTTGCTCGGCGATTGATTCGACTCTCGTTCTTATTGAGTGAAGGAGCGCGGAATTTTCTGACATGATCATTACACGCACGCCGTTTCGGATTTCGTTTTTCGGCGGAGGCACAGACTATCCGGCCTGGTTCCAGGAGCATGGCGGGGTGGTGCTGGCGACCTCGATCGATAAGTACTGCCACATCAGTTGCCGGTACCTTCCCCCGTTCTTCGAACATAAGCACCGCATCGTCTATTCGCTCATTGAAAATGTGCGATCCGTCGAGGAGATCAAGCACCCTGCGGTTCGGGCCATCCTTGCCTGGGCAGGATGCGATGATCAGGGGCTTGAAATTCATCACGACGGCGATTTGCCGGCGCGATCCGGGCTGGGATCGAGTTCTTCCTTCACGGTGGGATTGATCCATGCCATTGCCGCTTTGCGGGGGAAGTACATCTCCAAAGACGAATTGGCGGCCCAAGCCATTCATATGGAACAGCAGGTCATCAAGGAGAATGTCGGCTCTCAAGATCAGATCTCGGCCGCATTCGGTGGATTCAACCGAATAGATTTCAAGCGGAACGATACGTTTCAGGTGTCGCCCATCATATTGACGAAAGACCGATTGCAAGAATTTCAATCTCACCTGATGCTGTGCTTTACGGGTTTTTCACGAATCGCGTCGGAGGTCGCCAAATCAAAGATCGAGAACTTCAAAAGCCGAAAGTCCGAGTTGGATCGCATGAAGGAGATGGTCGATGAAGCCATTCAGATCCTTCAAAGCCCCAGGGCACCGATCGAGGAAGTCGGCCGATTGCTTCACCAAAGCTGGCTTTGTAAACGCAGCCTGTCCGACAAGGTCTCCACGCCGGAGATTGATCATTTATATGAGGAAGCCATGAGGGTCGGTGCGATGGGAGGGAAAATTCTTGGCGCGGGCGGCGGAGGATTCCTGTTGCTGTTCGTGAAGCCCGAGCTGAAATCAAAAGTTCAGGAACGACTGAAGCACCTGGTGCATGTGCCGTTCCGGTTTGAAAATACAGGGAGCAGAGTGGTGCTGTATCAGCCTCAAGGACTCTCTTAACAGGCTGCAAAAAAATTGATTGATGCCAACAATCGGGCTGCAATTGCCCGTACGGTGTTCACGACAGAGTAATTTCAGAATGCTCAAAAAGGCTGTCCAGCAAGGCCGCAACGAGCGAAGGGGCGAGGCGTACGCTTTGGTACGTTGAGCCTCTGAGCGATGCGAGAACGCCGCTGGCAGGCTTTTTCAGCATTCTGTACACGTCATGCTGAAGTCCGATGCCTCCATCTATGTCGCCGGCCATGCCGGTCTCATCGGCTCGGCCGTCGTCCGACGGTTGGAGCGGGACGGGTATCGCACTCCGATCACCAGGCGGCGCAGTGAATTGGATCTGCGGGATGCCGCCCGGGTTTCCCAGTTCTTCAAGGAGTTTCATCCGGAGTATGTCATCCTCGCGGCGGGGCGAGTCGGCGGAATAATGGAAAATCAGACCTATCCGGCCGACTTTATGGATGAGAACATGGCCATTCAGCTCAATGTGCTGAAGGCGGCGCGTAAGGCCGGGGTGCGGCGACTCATTTTATTCGGCTCCTCCTGTATGTATCCTAAAGAATGTTCTCAGCCGATGCCTGAACAGGCGCTTTTGTCGGGCAAACCTGAACCGACGAGCCTGCCGTATGCGATTGCCAAGCTGGCAGGGACGTATCTGTGTCTCGCGTATAACCGGCAAGACCGCGATACCCGCTTCGTTCCGGTGATTCCGAACAGCGCGTATGGGCCGCATGACGATTTTAACCCTCAATCCGCCCATGTTTTATCCGCGCTCATGGCACGCTTTCATCAAGCCAAGGTGAACGGTGCCGAATCGGTCACCTTGTGGGGAAGCGGTTCGCCGAGACGAGAGTTCATCCATGCGGACGATATCGCCGATGCCTGTCTGCACCTCTTGAGGCAAGATGATCTCGCCGTCGAGCTTCCCCTCAACATCGGAGTAGGTCATGACGTCTCAATTAAAGAACTGGCGGAATTGATCGCCGGTGCCGTGGGCTACAGAGGGCGCCTTCAATGGGATCCGACGAAACCCGACGGCGCTCCGCGGAAGCTGCTTGACAGCGCTCGGATCCGGTCGCTTGGATGGAAGCCGCACATCGGGCTTGCCGAAGGCTTATCTGAGACGTACCGGTGGTATGTGAATCACGTCGAGGCGGCGGCCACGTCCATGCAGGAGCTCCGTACGTAATCGGATAGGGAGGGTCCCGGTGTTTTCCATGGCGAGAGGATCGAAGGTACGGCAACAACGGCCTGCGCATCCATGCGCAGCTTGCGAAGGATGGAGAGATGACGAAAGAAGAGCTGATCTCGTTTGAAGAAGAAATTGCGGCATTGTTCAACGCCGGGAAGATACGAGCGCCCGTTCATCTGTACTATGGGAACGAAGAAGCCATTATCGGAGTGTTTCGCAACATCCGTTCGCAGGACTGGGTATTCTGCTCTTGGCGATCCCACTATCAGTGCTTGTTGAAAGGGGTGCCGAAAGATCGCGTCCGTGATGAAATCTTGGCGGGACGA
Organism: uncultured Nitrospira sp.; assembly: GCA_964465695.1. GTDB lineage: Bacteria > Nitrospirota > Nitrospiria > Nitrospirales > Nitrospiraceae > Nitrospira_D. The sequence continues at coordinate 31,109 of CAYXKP010000030.1, read as the reverse complement.
TCGATCTCCCTCTGTTTTCCAGAGCAGCGTGTATTTTCCTCGGCCATCGTCGGCGGTGTATTGCCGATCGCCGTCGGTGCGGCGATGTCGATCCAACGGCGCGGGGAGGATGCGAAAGTCTACTGCTTCATGGGCGATATGACGGCGGAAACGGGGATCGCCCATGAGGCGATCAAATACAGCCGAAATCATCGCCTGCCGATCCACTTCATCGTCGAAGACAACGCCAAGTCCGTCTGCACCGATACTCGAGAGGCCTGGAACCAGCCCCGTTTGAGTTTTGAAGACGCAGCCGACGAATACATCAGCTACTACCGCTATGAAACGAAGTATCCGCATGCCGGCGCCGGCGTGCGGGTCCAGTTTTAAGGTGAGACATGAAATATTTCGATGAACTGAAGCGCTCCATGAATTTCCTGGCACAAGACCCCCGGACGGTCTTTCTCGGACAAGCGGTATCAGTGGCCGGAACGGCGATGAGCAACACGCTCAAGGAAGTGCCGTCACAGCGATTGATCGAGCTTCCGGTCGCCGAAGAAATGCAAATGGGCATGACGACCGGCTTTGCGCTGACGGGACTGGTTCCGGTGAGCATTTTCCCGCGATGGAATTTCCTGCTCTTGGCGATCAACCAATTGGTCAATCACCTGGACAAGATTCATGTGATGTCCCACGGCGGGTACAAGACCAAGGCCATTATCCGGACAGGGATCGGCTCTCAGCGCCCGCTTCACCCGCAGCACCAGCATGTGGGCGACTTTACGGAGGCCATCCGCATGATGTGCAGCACGATAGAAATCATTCGCTTGGAAGAACCGAAGGACGTCTTCCCCGCTTATGAGTGGGCGTTGCTGCGTGACGATGGTCGCAGTACCATCGTCGTCGAATATGGAGACTATTACAACGAGAAATAGAAGTAATGGCGACGGACCGTGCTTCTCATTTTTCAGCATCCTGCCATAGGTGTCCATGAAATTTCCATTGATGCGCAACAACATCCTTCGCGAGGATCTGGATGCGGTGATCGAGCATCTCAAACAAGACGATCCGATCCTGACGCACGGGGCGAATGTGCGGGCCTTCGAGGCCGAATGGTCTGCCTGGTTGGGAGTGAAGTACAGTGTCTTCCTCAATTCCGGAGCTTCGGCCAATCTTCTGACGATGGCCGCCCTGAAGATTCGCCACCCCGAGGGCGGTGAGGTGATCGTTCCGCCGTTGGCCTGGGTGTCCGACATCGCATCAGTGCTCCAGAACGGCTTTACGCCTGTATTCGTGGATATCGATCCCCGGACGTTGGCCATGGATGCGGACAAAATACTTGCCGCCGTCACGGAGCGGACCCGCGCGGTTTTTCTGACGCATGTGCAAGGGTTCGATGGACTGGAAGACCGGCTGTTGACTGAGTTGCAGCAGCGACGCGTTCCGTTGATCGAGGACGTGTGCGAGTCCCACGGAGCCACGCATAACGGTAGAAAGCTCGGGAGCTATGGATGGATATCGAACTTCTCCTTCTATTACGCGCACCATATGAGCACGATCGAGGGAGGGATGATATGCACGAATGACCACGAGGTGTATCAGCATGTGCGCATGCTGCGGTCTCACGGCATGGTTCGAGAGGCGAACGATCCGGCGGTTCTCGCCGCCTACCGATCGGCGAATCCGGAATTGAATCCGGATTTCATATTTGCGTTCCCGGCCTATAACACCAGGAATACGGAGATCGGCGGAATCCTGGGGCGGAGCCAACTGAAGCGACTGGATCGCAACGTGAAGCGGCGGACGGAAAACCTACTGCGGTTTCTGAGACAGCTTGATTCCAATAAGTACCGCACCGATTTTAAAATTGATGGGTCCAGTAATTACGCGTTCAATCTCATATTGAAGCGTGCGGACGACGTCTTGGTCGAGCGGCTCATGAAGGTCATGCGCGAGGCGGGCATCGAGTTTCGCCGTGGGAGCGCGGGCGGCGGCAATCAGATCCGCCAGCCGTACCTGAAAGGGGTCGTTCCTAAAGATCATCACCTCTTGTTTCCCGAAACCGAGCATGTCCACTTCTACGGTTTCTATATCGGCAACTATCCGGACCTGCGCGATGAGGAAATTGACGAGTTGTGCAAGATTGTAAATTGCGCATGAAAGCATCATGCCTTCTGCCGTGATCCTCGCCGGCGGACTCGGGACCAGGTTGCGCAGCGCCGTGCCGGACCTTCCGAAGCCCATGGCCCCGATCGGCGGTCGCCCTTTTCTTGAATACCAACTCGATTATTGGATCAGTCAGGGAGTCAGCCGATTCGTGTTGTCCGTCGGGTACCGACATGAAGTTATCATGCAGCACTTTGGGATTCGATACAAAGGGGCGGAAATCGAGTATGCCGTTGAGGAACGACCGTTGGGGACCGGCGGCGGATTTTTGCTCGCCGCAGATAAACTCGGCAGTCGAGACCCGTTTTTGCTCTTGAATGGGGATACCTACTTCAGGGTCGAGTGGAATGTGTTGAACGCCTATGCCCTTGAACAGGATGCCGATTGGTGCTTGTCGTTATTCAGGACGAGCGAAAAGGGGCGGTACATGGGGATCGAAGTGTCTTCTCAGGGACGGGTCACGTCGCTGAAATCAGGCGTAGACCAGGGGCCCCGACTTGCCAACGGGGGAGTCTATTGGGTGCATCCTCGGGTGTTGTCCGGGACTCGGAGATCGGGGGAAACGATGTCTTTGGAAGATGACCTGTTCCCCGGCGTTTTTGCCGCCGGAGGGCGATTGTTTGGAATCGAATTCGCGGGGACGTTTCTCGATATCGGAGTGCCTGATGACTATCATCGGGCATCGACCGTGTTAGTGGGCTAGGCCGATGGCCTTACCGTTCATCAATCAGAAAAAGAGGATATGTCGATGAGTTACAACATTCTTGTTACCGGCGGCGCCGGCTATCTTGGCTCCACCATGGTCCCGGATCTTCTTCAGTTAGGCCACAAGATCACAGTGCTGGACAGCTTCATGTACAAGCAGTCCAGTCTCAACCATGTGTGCCATCATCCCAACTTTTCGGTCGTGAAAGGCGATATCCGCATCGAAAGCGTGATGGCTCCGTTGATCAAGAGGGCCGATATCGTCATTCCATTGGCCGCGCTGGTGGGGGCGCCGATGTGCAGCCAAGATCCGGTGGGTGCGACAACGGTCAATCATGATGCCATCATGCTCATGCTCAAGCTTCTCTCGAAGCAGCAGATGGTTCTGATGCCCACCACGAACAGCGCTTATGGCACGGGAGATCAGGATAACTTCTGTACCGAGGATTCGCCGTTGAACCCGATTTCCCTCTATGCGAAGGAAAAAGTCGGGATTGAGAAGGAGCTGATGCAGCGGGAAAACGCCATCAGTTTTCGCCTGGCTACGGTGTTCGGAATGTCGCCGCGCATGCGAATCGATTTGCTGGTCAACGATTTTACCTACCGAGCGGTCTATGATCGATTCGTGGTGTTGTTTGAGAGTTCCTTCAAGCGTAACTATGTGCACGTCCGCGACGTTTCCCGAGTGTTCCAGCACGCCATCGATCATTTCGGCAAGATGAAAGGCCAGATCTACAACGTCGGTCTGTCCGATGCGAATGTTTCCAAGAGAGAGTTGTGCGAACGTATCCAGAAACAGATTCCCGACTTTGTCTTCCTGGACGCGCCGGTCGGCAAGGATCCGGATCAACGCAACTATATCGTCTCCAATGCGAAGATCGAAGCCACCGGATTCAAGCCGATGTACTCGCTCGACGCGGGGATCAGCGACTTGATCAAGGGATACACGATGATCAAGAACACGCGCTATGGAAATGTGTGATAATTGGTGTAGCCATGGAAACAGGGTGTTAAAAAGCCATAAGGTCAGACCAGGAACCCGCCTGCGCAAGGAGTTATCGATAATCCCCGTGAATTATCAGGTAAGCTTTAAGAATACAATGACTGTTCACCGGGTTCTGGCATGCGCTCGCCAACGCGAAGCTGGGTGTGGGCGGCGGTTATCGCCGCTCAGATACTAAGAAATCCTTTTCTTTTTATGGCCGACCGAAGCTCTTCGATAGCGCGATTGCCGCTTGCGCACATATAGCGGCAAACTATTCCCGGCGGAATAAGGACACAATACAGTAGAGACGATGAGTGCATACCTAACTATACCTCACTGGGGCTACAGCACGGAGGGAGCATGAGGGGCTATTTCAGGATCGATCTGACGGATAACTGCAACATCCGCTGCATCATGTGCCAGGCGTACAACGGGGTTCCCGTGTCAGCCATGCGCTACATGGACTTTGATCTTTTCGCCCGACAGACGAGGGGGCAGCTTTCCGAGTGGACGACGATCCAGCTTGGAAATGTGGCTGAGCCGACGGTCCATCCAAAATTTGCCGACTTCCTTCGTTACGTCCGATCAGAGTCGGATGGGACCATCCACATTGTTACCAACGGCAAGCTTCTCGCCCGTGACGCTCCGATTATCCATGAGGTCGGCAACTGTCTTGTGCAGATATCGATGGACTCTGTGCGCAAGGAGACACATGAGTTCATCCGAGAGGGCAGCAACTACGATCGCCTAATCGCCGGGCTCGATCTGCTCGACACGAAACGGACGCGCGTCCTTCTGTCTTTCACACTGATGAACAGCAACATCGGCGAATATGACGAGATGGTTGAGTTCTGCCGGTCACGCGGCTTCTCGATGTCGGCTTTCCCGATGATCCTGCGCGACGAGCGGGGGATTATCCCATTCCGGCTCCTTAAGGAAAGCCTTTGGTTCAACCGGGAAGGGCTTCGGGATTGGCTGCGCAAGCACTATGGCAGGGATTACGATCTTATCGTCCATGGTGCGGCGCCTGGGACGACGAATACGGGCGTAAATGAGTTCACCTGTAACGCCCACAATGACGATCTTGCGATGGATGCTGCTGGGAACGTCGTGCTCTGTGGAAAGCAGAGCCTCGGCGGCCTCGCGAGCGCGCCTCTTGAGAGTCTATGGCGTTCGGATTTAGCAATTGAGTTCCGGCGCCAGGTCAATGAAGGTCGCACGCCTTGCATGACATGCGATTACCGGCAGCGCTGTCTTGCGCCATCAATGGCTCGTTTGGAAAATCATTTCAGCGAGACGATCGCGGGTGTGTTGCAGCCTGAAACGCGCCGTGCCATAGCATTTAATAGGGATATCTCGGACGATGAAGCACTTGATCGCTTCGTACACGATGTCAGCGGAGACTTCGGAATATATGATATTAAGCACGGATCCGCGGGACTTACGGCTCAGCGAGTGCTTGGGCTCGGAAAATTCGGCGAGACTTTCGAAGCCGTGAGTCGGCATGAACTCCAGCGAGCAATTACGAGCAGTGTGGCCTCAAAATACGAGGTTCTTCTGCTGGAGCAGGGATACAATGGATATAACATTGTTCGGTATCTTGGTCGTTTTTGGGGATTGCCGCAGACCTTGGGCCATCTGAATCTGACACAGGAAGAAGACCGGGAGCGGCCAGGAATCATCACCTCCGACACACTGGAAGGCATTAGAGCGGCGATTCTCCTTGCCGAGTCCAAGCCTCAGGCAACGAGTCCCCACGAACTCCAGCGAGCAATGGCGAGCAGTGTGGCCTCAAAATACGAAGTTCTTCTGCTGGAGCAGGGATACAATGGATATAACATTGTTCAGTATCTTGGTCGTTTTTGGGGATTGCCGCAGACTTTGGGCCATCTGAATCTGACACAGGAAGAAGACCGGGAGCGGCCAGGAATCATCA
>CAYXKP010000030.1:0-25238 GCA_964465695.1 uncultured Nitrospira sp. | reverse complement strand
CCTCCGACACACTGGAAGGCATTAAAGCTGGGATCCTCCTCGCCGAGCCGCAGCTGCAGGCAACCACCGGCACATTGGCCAAGTTGAAACGCCGCATCGGCGCGCTGATACACTGAGCTTCCCGGCGGTTTATGCTCTCCACGGTAAAAAGTGCAGTGGGGTGACGACGGGAGAACGGATAGGGAAAAGGTTAGCTCTCCGTGTTACAGTGACGTCTCCCCCTGGCAAACCGACAAGCTAAAACTGAAATAGACTAGAACCTATTTCAAAATCAAAGAACCATGGCTTTTGCCTGCACTAGGGCGTTTCTTAGCTAACGACAACAAGATCTTCCAAGAATTCCGCGTGCTATTGAGGCTGACGTTCAAAAACGCTCTCGGCGAAAATCGATTTTGAGATAGTCTTCATGGCCACAAGGTGGCCACCCTGCCGCATGAAAATGATGGCCTAACCTTAGCAAACGTCCTGTATGGAGAACGATACATATGCATGATCTCAACGGCTTAGGCCTCTATTTTCAAAACAGGTTTTAGCAACTTCGGCGCAGCCGAGCAAACCTTCAAAAAACAGGCTGAATCAGCCCGCGGCCAGGTGCTCGCTCAGTGACTGCGAGGGAGTTTCTCGGTGAATTGCACGCGGGTTTGTCGGCTAACGCAGTTCGGGCGCGCATCCTGGCATCGTAAGAGCGTGGTCGAGGTTAGACGGCCCTGTGACTGCTGGTTCGTGATCTAGCGCATGCGTTTCAACGGTTCGGCTATCTGCGTATCTGGGTATTGCTCTAGCCCGAGTGCTGGCCGTTCAACGGGAAACGGGTCTGTCGGTAAGACCGCCTGGAGGGACTGTAGTTGCGAAGCGGGTTCAGCGACTTGAACAAGGGCTACACGATGATCAAGAACGTGCGTTATGGGAGTGTGTGATGATAGGACCGCTACCGGGACAGACTTACATATGGGGACATCAGTAAGGTCGATCCTGCGAAACATCTACGAATATCGTAGCGCGATCGATTCGATGGTGCGACGAGAGCTGGCGGTACGCTATGTAGGAACAATGGGGGGACCGCTGTGGGTCATTCTGCAGCCTATTGCAACGGTCATAGTATTCTGGTTCGTGTTCTCAGTAGGATTTAAAGCCCAGGGGCCGTCTCAAACCTCTTTTATATTATATTTCTTGCCTGGTTATTTGCCTTGGCTCTTGTTCTCCGAAGCGCTCAACATGAGCATTCATTCGATTGTCGGCAACAGTCACCTTGTCAAAAAAACAATATTCCCAACAGAGGTACTGCCTATAGTTCATCTTGCGGCGTCAAGCTTTACGCATCTGGTGCTGTTGGCCTGCACCACTGCGGTCATTCTTGTGTATGGTGTGAGTCTTAATGTGACCTATTTCCAAATCATTTACTACTATGCTGCATTGGCCAGTCTATTGCTGGGTTTGGCATGGACGCTGGCCGCGGTGCAGGTGTTTCATCGAGATGTCGGCCAGGTCATGGGTGTGGTGCTGAACTTGTGGTTTTGGGCCACACCGATCGTTTGGAACAGAGAGATCATGCCGCAGCAATATAGTTGGATTATCGATTATAACCCTCTCTACTACGTCGTTGAAGGTTACCGGCAGTCATTGATGTATGGGATTCCGGTGTGGCATGACGTGGACTCCACGCTCCGTTTCTGGATCATGGCGATTCCGATTTTCCTATTAGGTGTTCATGTCTTCGGTCGGCTGAAGGCAGAGTTCGCCGATGTCCTATGATTGCTAAGGCTGAGCATGAGTGATCTCGATATCTCTGTGCGCGATGTGAGGAAGAAGTATCGGTTGTTTAACTCTCCGATGGAACGCCTTAAAGAAGCGCTACATCCATTTCGGAAACATTACCATCGCGAATTCTGGGCGCTCAATGGCGTGAGTGTTGATATTCCTAAGGGGCAAACCATTGGTATCCTTGGACGAAATGGGTCCGGCAAGTCCACTCTTCTGCAGATCATCGCGGGCATTCTCCAGCCGACGAGCGGCAGCGTGATGGTACGGGGACGGGTATCGGCGCTGCTGGAGCTAGGCGCCGGATTCAATCCGGAGTTCACCGGACGAGAAAACGTGATGCTCTACGGTGCCATTACCGGAGTGTCTCGCGATGAGATGCTCGCACGAATGCCACAAATAGAAGCGTTTGCTGACATCGGCGAGTTTTTCGACCAACCGGTGAAGACCTACTCATCGGGAATGTTCGTGAGAGTAGCATTTGCAGCCGCGATCAACGTGGACCCAGATATTTTGATTGTTGATGAAGCATTGGCCGTAGGGGATGGAAAATTCCAGCAACAGTGCTTCAGCAAGTTTAAGGAGTTCCAAAGACTCGGTGTCACAATCGTTTTTGTTACGCACGATATTGAAAGTGTGGTTCGACACTGCCAGAGGGCGGTACTGCTTGATACCGGAGAAATTGTGACCGATGGACAACCGACGGCAACCGTAAGGCATTATATAGATCTTATGGAAGGGCGGCCATTCTCTCCTGTGAATGATAAGCAAAATTTGGGTACTGATCGTCGAGATCGCGCCTTTTCAAGAGAACAGGAAAGTGTATTGAAGCAGTTTGTCGCGGAGCAGGCAGTCGAAGATGTCTGCGCTAAACGACACAGTTACAATCCCAAAGAATATCATCAGGCTTCGCGGTCAGTTATCATTTTAGACTATCTGCTTATGACGGAGGATCGTGTAGATCCTACGCATATACGCTCGGGCCAAGTTGTCGATATTATCTTTAAAGTGCTTTTCCTTGATGCAGTCAAGCAACCCTGTTTTGGGCTCTCTGTTAAAACGCAGGATGGCGTAACAATTTATGCGCTGAATTCTTTCTGGACGGTTGGTAAGACACGAGACGCAGCCAGCGGTGAATATAGAGCGGTGAAATTCCGTACGCCTATGCGGGTTAATTCGGGCGATATTTTTTTTGATTTTGGAGTAGATGAGGCGACGACGTTTAATACGTATAGAAATATCACAAGGCGCATGGCTATTGTGCACATTAAAGTTCTGCCGACATGCACTTTTCATGGTGTGGCCGATCTGGGTGCGCAATTTACTGAGCTAGTACTGTCGACACCGGCTCCTCCGCGATAGTAAAACTTGCAGACTCATGCGTTGGGGCGGTGAGCTCTGCAGCATTTTCCGTTTCTGGCGGTCTCAATAGCATCGAGAGGTAGAGGGCAATGGAGCAATCGCTTAGACTCATAAAAGATTATTATTCGACCACAGCACGAGCCTATAAAGAAAGCAAGCATTTCGATTCGTTACCGCTCAATCGATTTTGGGCTGGCGAAAATCTAGAAACGATGCGGTCAATTATTTACGGAGCTACATCTTTGCAGGATGTTATCCACAATGCTCAGAAGACGTTCATGTTTTCTGTTAATTCCAGCGAGCCAATAAAGGAGCGAACCGTGGATTGGCTGCTGGCCGAACAGCGATCGAGGAATGCTGATGTGTTTTCATTTCCTCGCGATGTGCAGGAGTCTTCCCATTCGTTTTCCGGTAATAATGTTCTAAGACGAGGGCGCATACTCACACCGGACTTTTTGCGGACGGTGAATATCGCTAATGAGATCCGGAGAAATCTTCAGAATGGTGACCGAAAGATGCGTGTCGTAGAGCTTGGTGGAGGGCTTGGACATTTGGCACGCACTCTCCGATTGATGGAAGTCTCTTGCTCGCATCTGATCATTGATCTTCCGGAAACCATAGTGTTTTCTTATAGCTTCCTCAAAAGTAATTTCCCTGATTCTCGGTTTGTGTTGGTCTCTGGTACTGAGCAAATACCAGAAATCGAAACTGAGAGATACGACTTTGCATTTGTTCCAGTGCAGTATGCCAATATCCTGACAAATGGAAGGTTTGACTTGTTCATAAACACGGCATCTATGGGTGAAATGCGGAATGAAGTGATCCGATACTGGATGGAGTTTATCCAAGCCCGGCTGCGTACTCAGTATTTGATCACGCTCAATCGGTATTTAAATACGATCAATCCCACCCTTCATGGATGGCGTTTGGACGAGAATGAGTGCTCGGTGCACTATGATCGATTGTGGCGAATCATTAAGTGGGAGTTAGAGCCCTCTTTCACACGGTGCCCATATCTGGATACTCTCATTGCGCGGTATGTGCTTATTATTGCCGAACGGCTTCCGAAGAAAAGCGCAGAAGAATGTATTGATGAGAGCCGGGCTTTGATCGAAGAAGTCAAGCTGCAGGATTGGTGGCGTTTATCCCATACGTCTGGTGTGATGACTATGCGAGAGAATGTCCTTGTAAACGATATGACAATGTCCGGAACTCTCTTTAAGTTATGGGAGGCAATGCGCCTTTGCCCATCGGCTGAAGTCGTCGCAATGCTTCTCCAGTATTTGGATACGCTGTTGAGCCATGAGAATCGTGAGTTTGAAGAAGTCAACTACTACCAAAAATTGTTCGTGAACCTTTACGACGTCCAGCATAATTCAGGGCTGAGTGAAATTGCGGGTGATATAAAGAAGCGGTTGCAGCATAGATCTAGAGGAGGAACTGTAGAGCTAATTGGAGAGACGCCGGCGTTCAACCTAGTTCGGGCTGGGGAACAGTATTTGGCAGTCTCAAAAACGCTGGGGCCAACGGGCTTATTCGTAGAGCGTCTGGGTGAGCGAGATCTCCCGCCTGTCTTGTTTAGTGCGAAGACGCTTGAGGTAGTGCAGGACAAGATTAAGCAGTTTACTCCCCGGGTTCACGAGCCCCCGCGTCTCTTGGAGTCATTTCAAGGGTATAACCTAGTGGGATACGAGGGCATTGTATGGATAGTAGCTAAAGCGGCAGGGCCGGTAGATCTAACCAACCACGAAACTAAGCGAGTTTTACTTTCTCAGGGAGAATTAATGTGTGCTGCAACGGTCGAAGGTGCACGATCGGCAGTTAAGCGCAAGGAGCATGAGAGCCCAACTGGCTGAAAGAGTAGTGTAGAGTCGATCGAGCGAAAAATTCCACTTGATTGCATGTTGACTCAATTGAGCAGGGGTGTCCTCAATGCTTTTCAAAGCATAGAAGACCTCAGTGAAAGGAATGGTATGAGTTTGCGAGATCGGCCACAAGGGACCAAACGGCTTTTTTCTATCATCGTTCCAACACGCCAACGTGAAGACAAGCTGCAATGTCTACTCGATAGTTTCCTGGTAATGACCCATGATATTTCTCGAATCGAAATTGTATTGGTGGTTGATGATGATGATGAAAAGTCTGTGGCCTTTGAATATCCGCACATTCCTATCGAGCGGGTTGTTGTGAGGCCTGGACTAAAGATGGGCGAACTGAATATGGCCGGCTATAAGCGTTCGAACGGCCGGTTTATCATGTTGCTTAACGACGACGTGATCGTGAGAACGAAACATTGGGATGAAAGAGTACTTGCTGTTTTTAACAGTATTCCGGACGAGATCGTGCTTGTTCACGTAAACGACAAGATCTTTGAAGAAAAACTCTGCACCTTTCCATTTGTTTCTAGAACATTTTGTGAGCTGGCCGAAGGTATCTGCCCACCAAGCTATGTGCGATATCGAATCGACGATCATATTTATAACGTGTTCAATTTGTTGAGTGTGCTTGGAAAAACTCGGATCATTTATCTTCCAGATGTGATGTTTGAGCATACCAATGTCATTGCCACTTCGTCAGGGAAGATTGAATATCAGCCGAACGAGGTTATTCATGCTGCTGATACGAAACGATTTGAGGAACAGTTGCCGCATCGGAAAGAGCTCGCTGTTCGGCTCGCCGGATTCATTGAACAACATCAATTTAAAGAGATTCCTAGCTTAAGAAGCAAACTGCTTGAGGCAGTGACAGACTCTGTGGCTTTGCGTCTCCCTCAACATATGCGGGTCTCATCCGACAGTCTTCAGCTATCCAGCGACAATACGCGGGTGACCATTGGCATTGTGTCGGCAAACCTAAGAAACGAGCATGCAGCGGTTTGTATCGATCGCGTCAAGCAGTACACTAAGAATTTCGATCTGATTATTTTGGACAACAATAAAGGGCCACACTTCAACCATTCCCAAGAAATGAACCGAATCCTTTCAATCTGCAAGACGGACTATCTGCTTCTCATGGATGACGACGTCTTTGCAGAGCCGGGATGGCTTGACGGGATGCTGCGCTGCATGAACTCCGATGTTGGAGTGGTTACACCGATGCATAAAGATAGACAAGGGAATCTATCCTATGCCGGCATTGTCATGCGGCCCGATTATACGGGTCATCATACCCATTGCTTGGCTGCTCCTGAGCAGCCTGCACAGATACAAACACTTTGTAGTGCCATCATGCTCATCGATGTAAGGAAATGCGGACATCTTCGAATAGACGAATCGTATTCGAAGTATTTCCTTGATATCGATTATGGTTTGCGAGTCTGGGAAGAGGGGTTCAGTGTGGTGTGCTCTCCCTATACGATGGTGACGCATCTAGGCGGTGCAACACTTCAGCAAGGTAGCGCAGTATCGAATGCTCTGTTTGAACAGCAACGACAGCTGTTCGTCCGTAATTGGATGCCGACGCAGCGCTACAAGAACATTGAGAGGGAGGTCTGGAGTAAGTTCCCTAAAATGCGGGAACTTCTTGATGTGCCATTCAAGTTGGACGCCTTCTTGACCAAGAACCCGGTCGGGGATCGCGATGTTTTCATTAAACGCGCGCATGAATTCTTTACTCAGCTTGGTCCTTATCCAGCGCTTATTGACTATTCTCGGAAGCGCATAGGGGATTTCATCGCAGACAATCGTCCTCGTTTCGATGATCCTGAGTCAGGGCATCTTGAGTTTCTTCAGGGCTTTTACAGTCATCCTGTGCTTATTGAACGGAACCATGATGACCTCAATATTGTGTTTTGGAATGGGAACTATTACGCAATTCCACAATCAGAGGGTGCCTTCGATGCGGAACGGGTGGCGAAGCAAGATTACAGCCGGACTTTCCAGGCGGCATCGTTGGACGTCTTGAAGGTGATGATTGCGATGGACCATCGAAGCCAAACGGGCGGTACTCGTCGACACTCTAACTTCTCAGACGGAATTCTTCAGGCCTTTAGTGGGCAAGAGGGTGAATATACCTCATGGAAGTCAAGCCTTCGTCGAGCCGGCATGTCGATCCTTAAACGGCTAATCATATCATTGTGGGGATTCGAACGGTTTGACCGTAAGAAAAGTCAATGGATTGAATTGAGAAACAAACTGCCTGGGCGAAGTGCCTTATTATTGGCGCCGCAATTTGTATTGGCGGATATATTCCGAGATCTGACGTATAGAGAGGTAGCGACTAAGCGCCATAGGGACGATATAAGGATGACAACCACAGAAGGGGATGTGCAGAAATGGCTGGATGCTAGCCCAATCACTCGCGTAGAAGCATCCTATCGTGGATATTCGATCTATTGTTTTGAGTATAAATTCTTTGCGGTTCCGGAATCAGTGCGAACGTTCAATTACGATGACTTCAAACGTGGTGTATACGGGCAGTCTCCTGTCGGGCATACTCTGCCAGAGGTCCGGGCAACAGTAGACCGATTGATCGGACAAGTAAAGTCTCCGAAGCATGAGCGGGGACTCTTTCTAGCATGCATGTCTCCGGATCAACTGAAGCCTTACATTGAAAATTCGCGTTTGAAGGAGCCAATGACTGTATTAGCTGGTCGGGGTTCGGGCCGGTTGTGGAGGGATTCTGACTGCATTGAGGTTGACGAAGAAACGCTCGATGAATGGGCCCGATCCTTCAATCTCTCGGCTAAAAATGGAGCGAATAAGAGGATCCTAGATGAAGGCTTTTCCCGTTTTGTCATTCCATGGATGTGTCCAGAAACCGGACCCAGTAATACCCTGGAGAATATTGTCTCCTCGTTAACGCGTCGACTCGATATCATCTATCCATCGGGCGAATGCCGTGTCTATGAAGGCGAAAACTTACATCGCTTTTGTTACAACAAAGCTTATCTGGCTAGCATGTTCCAGGCTACCGGCTCGCCGTTAGGTAAATCTGTTTTGGAAATCGGTTGCAGTGATGGCCTGGTGTGCGACATCGTGTCGCTGTTGGGAGCGCGGCATGTCGTGGGCATAGACGCGATGAAATCAGTGGGGTGCAATTTCCCAAGCGCAAAAATCCAATACGAAGTAAGGGAAGCGAAAGCCACGGGATTGCCCGATCAAAGTTTTGACCTGGTTTATTCTATTGCGACGTTCGAACATGTTTCTGATCCATTGAGAGTTCTAAAAGAGATATTGCGAGTTATGAGGGTAGGTGGCTATGCATATGTACAAGCAGGGCCCTTGTATCACTCGCCCTTTGGACATCATATGTTTGCGTACTTTCAAAATTATCCTTGGATTCATTTGAGGAAGTCAAAGGATGAAATCAAAGCTTATGCGCGGGAACGACAAATTGACCTGGCAGTAAAGCGAGATTTGGGAATCACCTCAGATGAGTACATCGATGGCATGCTGAGTAGTGATCATCTAAATGGTTTATTTCTTGAAGCGTATCGCTTGAACGAATTTCAAAGCCGTAGCGATGTCAAGGTTGTCAAATTCCATACAAGCTATGAAGGGCGGGAATTGTTGACTGCTGACATCCTGTCGGAACTGCATCATTTCAAGCCAGATTGCCTCATTGAGCATGGGTTTGAGATTGCGTTCCAACGATTAAGATGAAGCTGGACTCGGTTCTGAATCGACTCTCCTTACTCATTTGACGAGTCCTAGTCCATAAGCATGGTTCGTACCATAGTATTTAATATGTAGAACAAAGTCGGCGCTCACAGGAGAAGCGACTAGATGCAACAACGTTTGACTGTGGCAGTTCCGTGGAGCCTGAGTCATTACATCCCACTGGATGGTTTTGACCCGCTCTATAGAGCCTTGTTCGATCATGCTCCGGAGAACGTCAGCTTCTCTGCCTGGGACAACGTAAAGTTATATGGCAAACTCCGGGGGAACGCATCAGTGCGCAGAACGTTGGTGGATAGGGCAAAGCGAGAAGAATATCATCTAGATGGACTGGAAGAAGGTTCAATCGTAAGGAGGTATAAGGAGTATTTCTGGCCGCCCAATCAGGTTTTGACTGCGGCGTTGGAAGGCGGCATAGAATTTCATCATACCGTGCCGTTTCCTTCACTGAAACGGCCGTTTGTTTTTCACTGCGAGTCATTTGCGCCGATTTTGTTCCCGTTCGCTCAGCAAGGCAGCGATGATGTCAAGCGCTATGAGGAACTTCGGGAGCATTATAGAGGCATTTTTGCGCACCCTTTCTGCCTCGGAATTTTTTCCCATGTGCCGGACACGCTTCATGCCCTCCAAGCATTCTTGTCCGAGCCGGCCGTCGACGGGAAGTTGTTTTTCTCAAGAGCGGGATTGAGTGCCGATACTTTCTTGAATTGCGATCTCGAACACAAGCCGTCGTTGTCCAGACCGCGATTTTTGTTTTTCAGTTCTGCCGATCAGAATCCTGCGAATGTTTTTCGCCGTGGCGGACATCTTGTCTTGCGCTTCTGGAAGGAATTTATCTCAGAGGGACGGGATGGTCTCCTGATCATGCGTTGTGCGAAACCCAGCGACATTGAATTGTGTGAACATGGTGTGGATCTGCCGTGGGTTCACTCTGAGATCGGCCGGAGTATCATCTGGGATCAAGGTTACTTGGCCGGCTATGAAATGCATTCGTTGATAGCCAGCGCGCATTTTGCTCTTCTTCCAAGTGCATCCCTGCCTGCCGTTTCTATCATGGAGGCTATGAGGGCTGGAACGATCCCGGTAGTGTCCGACACCGTTGGGACGTCTGCCTATGTTACTGATGAGGAGTATGGGATTGTCCTGCATGGTGTGCAGAATAAAGTTTGGCAGAAAGACCAGCCTACAGGAGTTCTGGCCGAGAGTTGTTGCCGGAGGTCGGAGCTTGAACGTTTTCTTGTGGAACAGATGACCGGCCGCGTATGCAAGCTACTAGATGATCCTGGTGCCTATTGGGAAATGCATAGGCGTACAATCGCCTATGCACGAAAAGAATTTTCAGGACGGAGATTCGCCGAGAATTTTTGGAGCACCGTGTCTGATCTCTACTCGAAATTCAGTGGGACATCCGCTTCGGAAGAGCTCGCCTTACAAGATCTCGCGCAGTCTCTGAGCGATTGTACGATTCTTAATCGCGGCTGGGTGCGAGCATTTGAGAGCTCCCCACAGCCGATGTTACGAATTAAGACAGGGTTCGGCATGGTATGGGAATTGGGTGGCTCCCTGGTCCAGACGTCCGGAAATCCTCGCATTGAGCTGAATGACTGGTCCGTAGTGGCCCAATACTATAAAGGAAATGCTCTGCCGGTGATATACGCCGATACCTTGGAAGAACTGGGAGGAACATATCTTCACCACCTCGGAGGGCGAGATAAGGGAGTGCGGCGCAAGTTAGTGCGATGGATTTCCAACACTCTCAGGCCGTTTCCCGCCTTATATGACTATGCGGCACGAGTTCTAGCGGTATATCGTTGGCATGGATGGCTCAGGTTTGTCAGACCCAAGTCACAGCCTGAGATCGAACTCGTACGTCATGGAGTAACCGGGTATGACATTATCCGCCATCGTGACCGATACTATGCCATTCTTCAGCACGAGGGGGAATTTTCTCCGGAGAAGGCCGAGGCCGGCGGCTATTCGTCGTGTTATCGAGGGCATTCCGTGGAGGAGGTGCTCGGAAGTATCGCTGCAAGTATTCCGGCTTCGAAGGTATTTACTTGTGAAGAAGACGCTGAATCAAACCAGGTAGTTGTTGAGAGATTTCATAATTTCAACATCGTCCGTCAAGGGAAGGAGTTTTATGCCGTTTTGCGAAACGAAAGCGAATTGGCGCAATCACAATTACTCTCCAAACCATATCCCCCTGCCTTTTCTGGTCTCTCCCCTGAGGAGGTTCAGCGCAAGATTCTGAGTGCTCTCACCACCGAGTCGGCATGGCTCCAGGATTGGGAGAATTCCATCGATTCTATCGAAGTGCCGAGACGAGGCACCCGCTGAAGAAGCCTTCGATTCATTTTTGGGTCTATAACCATCCGTTGCGCCGAATAGGCGATCAGGTGAGTTTCGCGGTCGCTACTTTTCGGCAGTACGGTTATTCTGTTTCCCTCGGGAAACAGCCACGCTGCTTGTCCCTGAATGTCGTCATTGAAGGGTTCTCCTCGGAAAAGAGTAGAGATGTGTTACTGGATTTTTGCCGATCATCACGGAAACGAGTCGCAGTAATCATGACCGAGCATTTGGATTTCCAGCATGGTCAGGTTTATTTCCACGGTGCCCCGCTTGGGAGTCAGAATGATTATATGCATTCAACCACAATCTTGACGCGGGTAAAGCATCTGTTGGAGTGCTTGCCTTATCTCCGTTGTTTCTTCGTATTGGGTGACTTGCCGGAATTACGAAATATGTCCACGATGTTGCCGGGCCTAGATGTGCGAGCAATCCCGTTTCCTGTCCTCGATAGCGGCTCGAGCGACGCTGTCGGTGCATCTTTCGATACCGTCCATGACCTTGTGTTTACCGGTGCTGTCACAGAATATCGCGTCAAGCTTCTTTCCTTGTTGGAGGCGGAAGGTCTGTCGGTTGTGTGCCCTCAGAGATTTGTATCGAGGAAGCGCCGCAATGCGGTGAATCGGTCAGGAAAAGTGATCGTGAATATTCCACAACGAGAGGGTTGGCAGTGGTTATCGTTGATGCGAATTATTGCCGGGCTTCAGACCGGTCGAGCCACGATATCATTGGGAACACAGGATGCCTCTCGTATAGCCTCCTGCTGCACCCAGTTGGATATTCGGGATCATGATTGGGTGAGGAAGGTAAAACAGTGCGTCGATGACTGGAAATCCCTCTACATAAGAGATTTTAGGAGCTATGCCGCCATGGCGCAGAGGTTCGAGCGGGAAAAATTGTTTCCTCATGATGTCATCGAATACTGGAGCACTACGGAGGGGGGTTGTCGCTAAAGCCTGTGTTTGGATCACTGTCTCTTTAAGACTGATTGACAGCGGTATGTCGACGAAAGGTTTGCTGAGATTTTCAGTTGGACTTTGCGAGAAGTGGCGGTCGGACCGGATAAGAGTTTTGTTGCAGCCTGCCACAGCGCCTGCCGGTCATAGAGAGAATCGTGCCGTGCGGGTGATGGAATAGAACCATAAAACTTTCATGAAGGGATTACAGTGCGAGACAGCAACAATGCTCGTGCGTTAGTAACTGGTGGGGCCGGATTTCTTGGTTCCCATTTATGCGAACGCTTGTTGCGAGATGGTCATGATGTCCTTTGTGTGGATAACTTCTATACAGGGGTTAAACGGAACATCCATCATTTGTTGGGGAACCCGTCCTTTGAGCTTCTTCGTCATGACATTACGTTCCCGCTATTTGTTGAAGTGGATAAAATTTACAACCTCGCCTGCCCCGCTTCCCCGATCCATTATCAAAACGACCCGGTTCAAACCACCAAAGTAAACGTCCATGGGGCGATTAATATGCTGGGGTTGGCGAAAAGGGTTAAAGCAACAATACTTCAAGCCTCGACATCCGAGGTATACGGCAATCCGAGTGTCCATCCTCAGGTCGAAAGCCATTGGGGGAATGTAAACCCCATAGGGCCAAGGGCCTGCTATGACGAGGGAAAGCGATGCGCGGAAACACTATTTTTTGATTATCATCGGCAACATCGGCTTGGAATCAAGGTCGCAAGAATATTCAATACCTATGGGCCACGGATGCATCCGAACGACGGCAGAGTCGTGTCGAATTTCATTGTTCAAGCCTTACAAGGAAATCCTATTACGATCTACGGAGACGGATCGCAGACGCGATCCTTTTGTTATGTGGACGATATGGTGGAAGCCCTCATTCTGATGATGCAATCGCCCAGTGGATTTACCGGACCTGTCAACCTGGGGAATCCGGAAGAATTCACTATTATGGAGCTCGCGCAACTCATTATTAAACTAACGGGCTCTCAATCTGAGATCATTAGAAAGGAGCTTCCGAAGGATGACCCTGAGAGGAGGAGACCCGACATTTCTCTTGCGAAATCCGTCCTTAAATGGTCTCCCAAAGTACAACTGGAAGAGGGAATCACCAGGACCATAGATTTTTTTGAAGACCTTCTTCGCCGTGGATCGACTGCCGGTAGATGATAGCGACTGATCTCGGCCGGAGATCCACCGCCGTCGTGAGACATTCTTTCCGTAACAGCGCAATTGTCCGGTGGGGAGCAGCCTTTATTGGCCCGCACTTCTTTACCAGCCTCCGAGCCTTGCCCCGCTATCTCGCGGAATGGAAAGTTTATAATGGGAAGGTCGCCACACCACGGCTCTCACTCCGAGATTCGTACCCATGCCTCGCTGATCGTGTCGCAGCCACGCCGTTTGACCCGCATTATTTCTTCCAGGCTGCATGGCTCGCGCGCCGATTGCACGAGAAGAGACCTTCTATCCATGTGGATGTCGGGTCCAGCGCGATGATGATTAACGTGTTGAGTGCCGGCGTGAAAACCCTGTTTATCGATTATCGCCCTCTTCACGTGCGTCTCTCAAATCTCAGTTCACTGGCCGGCGATATTGTGCGGCTGCCGCTTCAAGACGGCGGCATTACTTCATTGTCGTGCCTTCATGTTCTCGAACATGTGGGGCTTGGTCGGTATGGGGATCCTATCAATCCCGCAGGGAGTCTTCTGGCTGCCGCGGAACTACAGCGTGTATTGAAACCGGGCGGGAGGCTCTTCCTCTCGGTTCCGGTCGGGCGCGAGCGGGTGTGTTTCAACGCGCATCGAGTATTTTCGCCTAGCACGGTACGAGGATTCTTCCAGGAACTCCGGCTCAATGCGTTTTCGCTTGTTGACGATGCGGGACAATTCATTGAGGAGGTTCCGCCTGAAGCGGCCGCCGATCTCGAGTACGGATGCGGTCTTTTCGAATTTGTGAAGGCACGTGAGTAACGGTCTACGGGCTCGGCTGGCTCAGAGCGAACTGTTCGCCTATAACGTCGTGCGGCGCGATCGCTGGATTGCGCAACAGGCGTCGATGGTCCGGAGAGGGACGAGAGTCCTGGATGTCGGCGCCGGTTCCTGCCCCTATCGTTCGCTATTCGCTCACTGCGACTATCGTACTCAGGACCTCGCCCCGTTGCGCGGCGACCAGCTTCGACATGGCGGGTACGGGGTACTTGATTTCGTATCGGACGTGACGGCCATTCCGGTTGCGGACGGCGCCTTCGGGGTGGTGCTCTGTACGGAGGTGCTGGAGCATCATCCAGAACCCATCCGAGTCGTCTATGAATTGGCAAGGATTCTTGAACCGGGAGGAACGCTCCTTCTCACGGCGCCGCTGGGATCAGGGATTCATCAGGAACCCTACCATTACTATGGCGGTTATACACCCTGGTGGTACGAGCGGTTTCTGAAGGCGGCAGGGTTTGAAGACATTACGATTGAACCAAACGAGGGTTCGTTCAGGTTTTTTGCGCAGGAATCAATAAGATTTCTTCAAGCGACCGGTCCGATGGGCGGGAATCTCCCCAAGGGAATTCGGCTGCTCGGGTTTCCGATATGGGTCGCGCTGTTTCCTGTCCTTGGCTTGATCATCCCCGTCTTGTGCAAATGGCTGGATCAGTTCGACCGCGAGAGGCGGTTTACTGTCGGGTACCATGTGACGGCCCGACGGGCTCGGCCGACGTGATGCCATGAAGATATTATGTGTGATGGGAGAACATGCTTACGGCGACCTTGCACGCGGGGAAGGCCCTGAGTATGCGAATTTCCTGCCCGCCCTGCGCCGGTTGGGGCATCAGGTAAGTTTCTTCGAGTCTTTGTCTCGCAAACCCTACGATGATTTTTCAGCCCTGAATCATGCGTTATTGAAGCGTGTGCAGGAGACCGGCCCGGATCTTGTCTTGTGCGTGCTGATGCAATATGAAGTTTGGCTTGAGACCGTCCGGATCATGCGGAACAGCGGAGCCTGGGTCGTCAATTGGTCGACGGATGATTCCTGGAAGTATCCGATGTTTTCCAAATGGATCGGTTCGGAGTTCGATCTCTTCGTGACCACCTATCCGCAAACAGTGGAGCACTATCATCGAGACGGTATCAGATCGGTCTGCCTCTCTCAGTGGGGCGCCAATGCCGATACCCTCATATCCCCTCTGCCTGCCGCGGCCTGCCGCTATCCCGTGAGTTTTGTCGGCGCCGCATATGGGACCCGTCGAGCCATGATCGCGAGACTCCGTGGCGAAGGCATCGAGGTCGCTTGTTTCGGCCACGGGTGGCCGGAAGGCGCGGTGGAGTCCAAGCGGATGGGGGAAATTATCCGCGCATCGCAGATCAGCCTCAACTTCAGCGACGGAGCACATGGCCGTTCGGACCGGGCAAGCCGACAGATCAAAGCGCGTATCTTCGAGGCGCCGGGATTTGGAGGGTGTCTTCTGACGGAGGGGGCTCCGAACCTGGATCGGTATTTTCGCCTCGGTGAGGAGATAGTGACATTCGAAGGCGAAGATGAAATGGTCGAACAGGTCAAGACGCTGCTTTCTTGTCCCGGACGGCGCGATGACATTGCACACCGCGGATTCGAACGAGTGCGCCTCGACCATACCTATGAGCGACGCTTTGAACACATACTGGAAGAATTGACCGCGCGGGCGGTACGACGGCCTCATCTATCGATCGACTGGGCGGCGTTTGGCGCCGCGGCCAATCGCCACCGAAGAGGTCCTGCGCTTCAGTTGCTTCGATCCCTTTTGATCGGCGTCGCATGTGTGATTTTCGGCAAGCGGCGGGGTCCGCGCGCCGCGCGTCGGCTGACGTTCGAACTCTCGTGGCGCGTGCGAGGAGCTTGGACCTACAGCGCCGCAGGGTGGCCCGGTCGGATGTTTTACAGGGAAAGTTAACAGGATGTTGAAACAGGCCTCCAGCTTTGTTCTCGCATTACTTGGAACTGCGCGCAGCGTATCTCGTGAAGCCTGACGCGGACAGAGGGGAAAGTGGAAAGGTGGTCGGTCAGCTGCGGCCTCGCCTGCGGAACGGCGCGTCTTGGCGCGCCGGGGATGGGTGGGTGAGAAGCAGGTCTTTTTGAACATCCTGCATCAATACATTTTATAGAATGTCTATTAATAAATGAATGCGAACCCTCTGATCACTGTTGCAATGTCGGCGTACAACGCGTCCGAGACGATCGGTCTCGCGATACGATCGATTCTGGTCCAAACGTATCAAGACTGGGAATTGATCGTCGTCGATGATGGTTCGACGGATCGAACCGCAGAAATCATATTAGGAATGATGGATCCTCGAATCCGACTCATTCGCGAGCCGACAGGGAATAGGGGCCTCGCTTCGCGTTTGAATCAATGCGTGCGTCTCGCGAGGGGGCAGTATGTCGCCAGGATGGATGCCGACGACGTGGCGTATCCTCGGCGTCTTGAGCGGCAGGTTCGGTTCCTGGGAGAGCATCGCGACATTGATCTGCTGGGGACCGGCGCGGTGATTTTCAAGGGAGACGGCGAGATCGTCGGCTGCTATCCGACGGCCGGCTCGCACGAGGCCATTTGTCGGAGACCATGGTGGGGTTTCCCGCTGGCTCATCCCACATGGATGGGTAAGCGGACCTGGTTCTCATCTCATCCCTATTCTGACGAAGACGCTCGGTGCGAAGATCAAGCGCTGCTCCTTCGAAGCTTTTCTCACAGCCGCTTTGCAGCCTTGGAGGAAGTGCTTTTGGGCTATCGTGTCACTGAAATCGAAGCGGGAAAATTAGGGCGCGGTCGGCTCAACTATTGTCGCCGGCTCCTGGCTACGGCGCAGGATCTTCCTTCATTGCGGCGGGCGGTGATGGGCTTGGGAGTGCATGGTGTTGCGCTTGCACGAGACGTCGTCCTCCAGTGGAGTCGCACGGTTGGAACCGGTGCCCGCAGGTCATGGGGATCCGCCGGCCAAGCAGAGAGAGACGAATGGCAGTCGGTGTGGGTCGGGTTGACCCGTGATCAGGCGGTGCTCACGCATGCCTGATCATTCGATCACACCCTTTGGTAGGCATTTGTTACATGAAGCAGACATACGTGTAGATATTCCAGGCCGGAGAGGAGCTGTCAGTGACAAGGGGTAACCACGAATCGTCGCACGGAATCGGATTCATCATTCTGGTGAACTTTATAGTTTTAATTTTTTTGTTCATGCTTCTGGAAGGCGCGGCTCGCCTCTACATTGCCTGGACACGTAAAAGTCATTCGGCCGGCCTGACGGAGAGGACTATGTATCTATCTTATAAGCCATTCGTCATGTACGGGCCCGACTGGGACCAGGAATTTTCAAAAAAGGAATGGGCCCGCAGTGCCACTTCATGCCGTGTTCTTTTAGTGGGAGGATCAACGGCACAAGGATTCCCGGTAGCATTGCTCGAGGAAGAACTCAACAAAACATTCACGACCAGAACCTTTCAGGTGCTTAATGTTGGAACTGGCGGCTATGAGGCCAGACAAGAGGTCATCGTGGCTTTCCTCTGGGGCCCGAAGGTACACCCTCACGTCATCCTATCGTTGGATGGAGCGAATGACCTTATCCATCGCTTACGGGTCAAGAAAGCCGGGGCTTTCTATTTGAATGATGCCTATGAACTTTTTCTAACTCAGCCATTTTTAGCTCCTATGTACTACCTTATGGGACAATCTCAATTCTATAATGGATTGGTACGGTTTTGGCAAAAGCGAAACATTCAGGATGCCGAATCTTACAACGACACCATACCGATATACATCGAAGCGCAGCACAGTCTAAACGTTCTTGCAAAGGGACTAGAAGCAAGACGCGTCATGGTTCTTCAACCGTTTTCGGCATTTAAATATCCGTTATCAGCCGCAGAAGCGGCGTTTGATCTCTACAAATATCGAGAAGAACAGGTGAAGCACTTGTACGAAGCTACCCATGAAAAGCTTGGTGAATTGGCAAACAAAGACAATGTCGCATATCTCGATGGACGTTCTATTTATAGCGGGATGTCGGACACGATGTTTACCGACGATGTTCACCTAACAGACCTCGGATATCAAGTGTTGGCTAAGCGTATTGCCGCCATACTGCAGCTTGAGATGGCGGATAACGGAGCCTGTGGTGGGCGAATTTAATGTAAAAAGATTATGTTGGTAATCTGTTTTCCCTTCAGTGTGACAGCCTTCAGGTATCCGAAATCACCATGTGTGGCATTGTCGGTGTTTTAAAATACACAGATTCCGATCTAGGCTGCGTCGTTTCTAGGATGATCGGGACCATCCGCTATCGGGGGCCAGACGATTCAGGAGAATGGCGCGATGCCGGCTGCGGGCTTGCTCTTGGACATGTGCGCCTGTCGATCCTGGATTTGTCCCCAGCCGGTCATCAGCCTATGGAGTCGGCTTCCGGTCGATATGTCATCGTATTCAACGGTGAGATCTACAATCACCTGGAACTACGAGGGCATCTTCCCGATCTGCCGTGGCGCGGGCATTCCGACACGGAGACATTGTTGGCGGCCTTTGAAACCTGGGGGGTGGAAAAGGCGCTTCAGGCCACCGTTGGGATGTTCGCGTTGGCTCTATGGGATCGCGTTGAGCGGCGCCTGATCTTGGCTCGTGACCGGATCGGAGAGAAGCCGCTCTATTACGGGTGGTCCAACGGGACGTTCCTCTTTGCTTCGGAATTGAAAGCCTTGGAAGCGTACCCGGGCTGGCGCAGTGAAATCGATCGTGGCGCGTTGGCCTTGTTCATGCGCTATGCGTATGTGCCGCTCCCGTACTCGATCTACACCGGGATTCGAAAGCTCCTACCTGGAACGTATGTGACGATTCCTTCTCAATGCCCGGTCCGCTATTTTCCGGAACCCCAAGCCTATTGGTCTGCAGCCGCGATTGCCGGTCAGACACCCCGATGCGATTGGACCGACAGCATGGCCGAGGATGAACTGAACCGTTTGTTGAGCGGCGCAGTCAAGAGGCAAATGATTGCCGATGTACCCCTCGGGGCGTTTCTATCGGGCGGAGTGGACTCTTCAACGGTGGTGGCGCTCATGCAGACGCACTCATCTCGCCCGGTCAAAACTTTCTCGATAGGTTTCCGTGAAGACGACTACAATGAGGCGTTTGGAGCGAAGGCCGTCGCCGGGCACCTGGGAACCGACCACACCGAATTCTATGTGAGCCCGGCCGATGCATTGGCGGTGATTCCGTTCCTGCCGTCGATGTATGACGAACCATTCGGCGATTCATCCGCCATTCCGACTCATCTGGTCGCGCGATTGGCCAAGCATCAGGTGACGGTTGCGCTGTCCGGGGACGGAGGTGATGAGTTATTCGGGGGCTACAATCGGTATTCCTGGGGAAGCTCGATCTGGCGTCGAATTGGAGAGGTTCCGGCATCACTGAGAGGGATCGCGGCACGTGCGCTGACGGTGCTGTCGCCCCGGCAGTGGGATTGGATCGGTACGATGCTGAGAACGGGACTGCCGGCTTCTCTCCATGTGTCGACTTTCGGGGAGAAGGTTCATAAACTTGCCTCCGTCCTGGATTCGGATAGTCGGACGGAATTGTATCGGCGGCTCGTATCGCTGCAACGAGAGACCGTTTCCTTGGTCATCGGCGCTCATGAAAAACCGATCTGGGCAGACGCTCAAGCGCAGCACCTGGGGCGGCAAGATTTTAGTGAACACATGATGTTCCACGATTTGGTGGGATATTTAACGGACGATATCTTGACCAAGGTCGATCGGGCCGCCATGGCGATCAGCTTGGAAACACGGATGCCTTTGCTGGATCATCGCGTCGTGGAGTTTGCCTGGAGTCTTCCTCTTTCGATGAAGATCAGGGCAAACAGTCAGGGGAAATGGCTGCTTCGACAAGTTCTCTATCGCTATGTCCCCAAACATCTGGTTGAACGACCCAAAATGGGATTTGGCATCCCGCTGGACTCTTGGCTCAGAGGCAGCTTGAGGGACTGGGCCGAAGAGTTATTGGACGAGTCGCGGCTGAGGCGTGAGGGTTATTTCGATCCGGCTCCGATCCGAGCGAAATGGCAGGAGCATCTCTCGGGTCGGCGGAATTGGCAGTATTGGCTCTGGAACGTATTGATGTTTCAAATGTGGTTGAACGCGCATGGGGGATCAACCTCGCCTGCTGTATCTCATCACTGAGGACTGGTATTTCTGGTCTCACCGCGTCGATCTGGCTCGAGCCGCACGGGATGCGGGCTACGCCGTGATCGTGGCGACTCGTGTGGGCGACTACGGAGACCGAATCCGCGCAGAAGGGTTTCAACTCGAGCCGCTGGAGATGGTCCGTCGGAGCCGTAATCCGTTCCGCGAGGTGATCACCGTCGCCGAACTCGTACGGTTGTATCGGCGTGTCAGACCGGATGTGGTTCACCATGTTGCCATGAAACCGATTCTGTATGGATCTTTGGCCGCGTGGGTCAGCCGAGTCCCTGCGGTCATCAATGCATTCGCCGGTCTTGGATATGTCTTCATGGAAGAACGGAACCGGCTGTTACGCTGGTGTGTGAAGACGGCGTTAAGAGTCGTCCTCAGTTTGGGTCAGTCCGCCGTTCTGGTCCAAAATCACGACGATCGGGACCGGCTCGTCGGAGAGGGAGTGGTTCCCGTCTCTCGAACGAGGATTATCGCCGGGTCGGGCATCGATGTCGATGCGTATTCCTTAGAGCCGCAGCCGTCCGGTCTTCCGGTGGTCATGCTGCCGGCACGCATGCTTTGGGATAAAGGGGTCGGGGAATTTGTCGAGGCCGCCGGACGGTTGAAGAAAAAAGGCATTCAGGCACGGTTCGTTCTCGTCGGCCGGCGGGATGATCACAACCCCGCGGCTATTCCGGAAACCCGCCTGACGGAGTGGGTGAAGGAAGAGGTGATCGAGTGGTGGGGATACCGAGAGGATATGCCGGCTGTCTATGCTGCGGCCACGCTCGTCGTGCTGCCGTCGTATCGAGAGGGGCTTCCTAAAGTATTATTGGAAGCGGCAGCTTGCGGGAAGGCCATGGTGACGACGGATGTTCCCGGCTGTCGAGAGATCGTACGGGATCGGTTCAATGGGCTGCTGGTCTCTCCGAGAGATGCAGAGGCGCTGGCGGCGGCCATTGAAGAACTGTTGTCCGACCGCAACGCGCGGGAGATGATGGGACAGCGAAGCCGGGCACGTGTCGTGGCGGAATGGTCCGGCCCACGGATCGCCGAACAGGTGCTTGGTCTTTATCGCGATCTGGCGAAGGCGTCCGCCATTGATCGGTCCCATGGCTACGCATGACCGACCTGTTGGTGACAGGTGCCGCGGGATTTCTAGGATCGTCGCTCGTCGACAGCCTCTGCCGATCGGGCCATTCCGTGCGGGCCGTTTTTCGCACTTCGACGCATTCTTTCCCGCACTTGCGGAATGTCGAGACGGTAACCGCCGACATCCGCGATGCCGGCAAAGTGAAGGACATCGCGAGCGGTTGTAGCGCGATCGTGCATCTGGCCGCGAAGGTCCATGCGATCGATGAACCCGGAACAGAGAAGGACTATGAAGATGTCAATGTCGAAGGAACGAGGCACCTCCTGGATGCAGCCGTGAGATCAGGAGTGAAGCGCATCGTGTTTGCAAGCTCGGTCAAAGTCTTCGGCGAGGCGACGAGCGGATGTGTCGATGAAATCCAGGCACCCGATCCCCAAACCGCCTACGGTCGGTCGAAATGGCGTGCGGAACGACTTGTGTCCGAGTACGCGGAGCGACATGGCCTTACCGCCGTCTCGCTCCGTCTTCCGATGGTCTATGGTCCGACGAAGAAAGGTAATCTCTACCGCATGATCGAAGCGATCGACCGCGGACGGTTCCCCGCCTTGCCTCGTCTTCCGTCGGTGCGGAGCCTGCTACACGCGGAAAACTTCGTACAGGCGGTACTCCTGTGCCTTCGTGCCCCAGGCTTCAAGCGGAGGGCGTACATCGTAGCCGATGCGGAACCGTATTGCGTGACCGATCTCTACGACTGGTTACGAGCCGGCTTGGGGAAAGGTCCTCCGCGATGGCGAGTACCGCCGTGGCTGCTGAAAAGCGGTGCGCGATGCGGTGATGTGCTTCAGGTCCTCAGTGGGCGCCCTGCTCCCTTGACGACGGAGCAGCTGAGCAAGCTCATCGGCTGTGCCTGGTACAGCTCTGCGGCCATGACACATGAATTGGGGTATCAACCATCGTATTCATTCAAGAAGGCGGTGCCCGAGCTGATCTCGTTTTATCGTACTGTGGGAGGTCCGGACCGTTGAGACCGCTTGGAGCGGCTCTCCAGTCGATGATGATGGAGCCACCTGTGGAGGCGGTTATGGGAAGCTTTCCATCTTGATTTCATTGAAAAAATGAGTCATAGAGCTTATCCACAGCACGCCAACGTCCCGGTTCTAGAGAGCTGTGGAATGGCAGTTTTTTGACGATAGGGTAGCGGTGTCGATATGTCCATCATGATGGTCGCCTTACCGGGGTTCATCGCATTTCTATCGGCCTGGTGGCTCACAAACCGTTTGTGTTCGCCGACATCATTTCTTTCCATCCACGCTCATCCCAACGAACGAACGTTACATTCGATGCCGACTCCCCAGACCGGAGGGTTAGCCGTCATAGGCAGTGTCGTGATCAGTCTCATTCTTGCCGCCAGCGTTCTGGCGATCAGCCAACCGTCAAAAGCTGTGTTGCCAAAGGGCCTCGCGTCTGGGAGTGTGTGGATTGTGTTTTCAATGCTCCTCATTTTTGTCGTGTCTTTCATCGACGACTGTGTCGGTCTTCCTGCCATTCTCCGATTGGGCGTCCAAGCAGTCTCTGCTTGTATTATCATTGGTGGTATCGGGTTGGCCTTGTCTTCCATCCCAATACCCGGAGGATCGAGTATCCTGCTCGGGATGGCCGCAATTCCGGTGAGCGTCCTTCTCCTCCTGTGGATGGCGAACCTCTATAACTTTATGGACGGTATGGACGGCTTTGCCGGTGGAATGACGTTTTTCGGGTTCGGGTTTCTGGCATATTTCGGGTGGCAAGCCCACTTCCCTGTCATGCTGATCATCTCCACATTCGTCGCGATGGGTGCCCTGGGATTTCTCACCCATAACTTTCCACCGGCGCGCATCTTCATGGGTGATGCGGGGAGCATAACCGTCGGATTCTTGGCGGGCACCTTGATGATACTCGGAGTTCGCGAGGGAATATTCGAGTTGTGGGTCCCCATCATTATCTTCTCACCGTTCATCGTGGATGCGACAGTGACCTTGATCCGACGCGCGCTCCGTCGAAAAAAAATCTGGGAAGCTCACCGGGAGCACTATTATCAGCGGTTGGTTCTGAGCGGATGGAGCCATCGTCGAACCGTGCTTGCGGAATATGCAGTCATGATTCTGTGCGGGGGGCTCGCAATTTTGTATCATCACTCGACGGACAAAGTGCGACTCATTATTCTTGGTACATGGGCCGGTATGTTTATCCTGCTCGGGGGGTTGGTGGGTAAGTTGGAACGGAATGCAAAGATCTCCCGCACACCTCGAGATCCTGTCGCATCAAGCAGGAAGACTGACGTGCCGGTTGTTACGGTTCAAGACCCCCCACGCGTCGTCGTTAAGACGTAGCTTCAAAGCCCCGTGCATTCGGCCGACCGACGAAACATCACGGATGTCTGCGCCGTCCGGTTGAGGAATGAAGTCGGCCTTTATCGTGCAACGTTCGGAGGTTGAGGGTTCGGACGGCACACAAGAGTGGTCAGTGCGGCGATGAAAGACATGATTCCCCCTCTCTTCGACAATCGATTGCCTTCGTGTTTACGTGACGGGCATGACGTGGGATAGGATCCAGATGGGAGCGAGGCGAGCAGCGGGCTGGACGACGACCGCGCTCGCGTTCACCATTCCGATTTGGGTCGTTGCGGATGGCATTCTACTCGGCCTGCTCGTGCTATGTTGGACAGCCAGTGGCGGTTGGCGTGAAAGACTTGGTCGGATCACCGCGAATCCAGTGGCAGTTGCGGCTATCATCTTGTTCGCTTGGCTATTGCTAGGTACGGTCTGGGGAGGGGGAACTGTGGAAGAGAGAGCGTTCTGGGTGAAGAAATACGCTAATCTGTTGCTCATCCCCATGCTGATTTCGATGGTGATCGATGCCCGAGAAAAAAATCGCGCGCTCCTGGCCTTGGCGACATCCCTGGCCGTGACATTGGCGCTGTCTTTTGCCTTGAGCGTGGGGATCCTTCCAACCGGCGGACTCATTAATTGTGATCCTTTCAATCCGTGTTTATTGAAAAAGCAGGTGCCTTGTGATCCATCCATTCCCTGTGTCCCCGCCAATTACCCTCCCGCCTGTGATCCATTTAATCCGTGTATATTGAAAAAACACACTACTCACAACTTGCTCATGGCATTCGGTGTGCTGGTGTTCGGGGTGTTGGCTTGGAAGTCCTCCAGCCGGGGTGCACAATGGGGGTGGGCGGCGGCTGCATGCCTGGCTGCGGGCAATGTCTTATTGATGGTTCAAGGCAGAACGGGCTACGTGGTGCTAGCCGGGCTTGCCATGGTGGTTTTCCATATGTATTTCGGGTGGCGGGGCATGGTCGCGGCGGTCATTGCTCTCAGTGTCACATTTTCGGCGGCTTATCAAATCTCAACTTCTTTCCATGATCGGGTCAATCTTGTAGCCACTGGTGTTGCACAATGGAGTTCCCAAGTGGCAGCCGAAGATCCGATAGGCCAACGATTAGAATTTTACTATCATACCGTTGAAGTCATTCAGGACCACCCGTTGATGGGAGCCGGGACGGGAGGATTTGCTCAAGCGTACGCGGTGTATGCAAAACGAGCCGGCGTGCCTGTTCCCTCGCATCCGCATAATCAATACCTCTTGATCATGGCACAGGTCGGAATTGTCGGGCTCGGCCTCCTGCTGTGGTTGTTTGTGCAACAATGGCAATCTGCGCCCCTTGTCGGCGATGCAGCGTATGGAATGCTTGCCCGAGGGTTAGTGGTCACCATCGCGATCGTCTGTCTGTTCCAACCCGCCCTCAACGACCATACCGAGAAACTGTTTTACTCTTTGTTTTCCGGCCTCCTGTATTCCGGGACTAATCCACAACCAGATGCTCGGACATGAGCATTTCGGCCTACATCATCGCCTACAACGAGGCCAAGA
>CAYXKP010000029.1:1644-34254 GCA_964465695.1 uncultured Nitrospira sp. | reverse complement strand
CGATCACCCGTACCGGTCCACCATGGTCTCTGGATAGGGGTTTGCTGTTCCAGCTATGAGCCAACAGCACATCGTCATCGTCGCAGGCGTCAAGCGGTAGATTCGTCGTGTAGTCGTCGTAGGACTTGAACAAAACGAATTTGGCAAGCGAGAGAGGTTTCACGATGGACATGAGGTGCTTGAACGTCACTCCTTCCCAGTCGTTGTCATAACGGCTCCATGAGGTGACGCAATGGAAGTCCGAGCGGCTTTTGACTTGGGGCTGTGCCAAAAATTGCTCCCAGGTCCATCGTACCGGGGAACCGACAAACCCGCCGATGTCGAGCGTCCAATCGCTTTCTGAAATCTCCGGCTTGAAGCCGAGGTCCAGTACAGGAAAGTTATCGACGAGGTGTTGGCCGGGAGGTAAACGATCATCGCCTTCATAAAAGACTTCGCGCTCTTCTCCGCCTCGCCGAGCCTTGGCCCACTGTTCTTTGGTTCTTGTCAGTCTGCTCGCATCGTCCATTGCGCCCCCCTCTATATTCAGACTACTGGAAATGAAGCCGATCAGGCAACGGCTGACCTGCGGCAAATCTTTGCGCCGGAACGGTAACGCATCATTTCGTTCAGCAGAGGCTCCCTAGGACTCTTGGCGGCGGCTCAGCCATGTAAGACTTCCCGGCCTAGCCGGACTACAGGCAAGCAGCTTATCTCATTGACAGAACACCAAGGAGCCACCATGATACGCCACGACGCCGCTATGAGACCCTCCCTCACGAATCGGATCGAGTCCGGCAGTTCGAATGTGGGCAAGATCGCCATCGCAGTCGGTATCGCCTTGGCCGTCGGCGCGTTCTTCTATTTTGATCTCGGACGGTTCCTGTCCTTGGCCGCGCTGAAAGAAAATCGAGACAGTCTGTCGGCGTTTACCGAGGCGAACTTTGCCGCGGCGATGGGAATCTTCGTCGTCGCGTACGCGATTGTGACGGGGCTGTCGCTTCCTGGTGCGGTGATTCTCACGCTGGCCGGCGGATTCTTGTTTGGTGCCGTATCGGCGACCTTGTTGGTGAATATCGGAGCGACGACCGGAGCGACTCTCGCCTTTCTCACCGCGCGGTATTTGCTGAGAGATACGGTCGAGCGGAAGTTCGGTAAGTCGCTGGGGCCACTCCAAGAGGGGTTTTCGAAAAATGCATTCAGCTATTTGCTGACCTTGCGACTCATTCCCCTCTTTCCATTTTTCGTGGTGAATCTTGTGTCCGGGCTCACACGCGTGAGCGTGGGGACCTATGTCGCTGCCACGGCGATTGGAATCATTCCCGGTTCATTCGTCTATGCCTATGCGGGACGTCAGCTGGGCGCGATCAATTCTCTTAAAGAAGTCGCATCCCCGAATGTCGTGGGAGCATTCGTGCTGTTGGGACTGCTGGCGCTGGTGCCGGTGGTGTATAAGCGGTTTGCGGCGAAACCAGTGTGACCACTATCCCCTCCATTGACGGTATGCACCAAAGGATGTCAGGCTATGACCACCCAACTTCTCTCGAGAGCCATCGGAATGAGTGAACATGACGAATCTCTGATGCTTCCGAACGACGAATACAATCAAGAGCTCGTCGCTAATGTGCATCCTGCCGATTGGGTCAATCCCGAGCCGACCGGCCGCTACAACATGGTCGTGATCGGAGCGGGGACTGCCGGCTTGATCACGGCGGTCATCGCCGCCGGCCTCGGCGCAAAAGTCGCATTGATCGAAAAACATCTGATGGGAGGGGACTGTCTCAATGTCGGGTGTGTGCCGTCCAAAGGAGTGATTCGAGCAGCCAGGGCTTGGGCCGACTTACGAAAAGCCGCTGAATTCGGTCTCCATATTCCCGCCGGTGTGAAGTATGACTTCGGGACTGTGATGGCGCGCATGAGGAAGCTGCGGGCCCGCATCAGTCGGAACGACTCGGCTCGGCGGTATGCCGGGCTCGGAGTCGACGTGTATGTCGGCAACGGACGTTTTCTTGGTTTTGATACGGTCCAAGTGGAGGGTCCGGCCGGCAATCGGACTCTCACTTTTGCGAAAGCCGCCGTCTGTACGGGGGCCAGAGCGGAAGTACCTGCGATGCCCGGCCTTCAGGAAGCCGGATATCTCACGAACGAAACCATCTTTTCACTGACGGAACTGCCGCAGCGTCTGGGCGTCATCGGAGCTGGGCCTATCGGATGTGAGCTGGCGCAGTCCTTCGCCCGCTTTGGGAGCCAGGTCTATCTCATCGAGGCCATGCACGGCATCCTGCAGAATGAGGATCGCGATGCCGCGGATATCGTTGAGCAACAGATGCTTCGCGATGGTGTGAAGCTGCTCTGCTGCGGCAAATACCTAAAAGTTGAAAAAACCGAAGGCGGTAAACGTCTGACCGTCAATTCCCATGGTCAACAGTATGACGTCGTCGTCGACGAAATTCTCGTCGGTGTCGGCCGGGCTCCGAACGTCGAAAAGATCGGCCTGGAGACGGCGGGAGTTTCGTACGATAAGAACGGGATCAGGGTGAACGCCCGATTGCAGTCGACCAACCCCAAGATTTTCGCCGCCGGTGACGTCTGCTCCCGCTATAAGTTTACGCATGCCGCTGATGCCATGGCGCAGATCGTCATTCAAAACGCATTGTTTCCTCACCCTTTGGGTTTGGGGTACGCCAGTGTCGAATCGTTGAATATGCCTTGGTGCACCTTCACCGAACCGGAAATCGCCCATGTCGGGATGTACGAAAAAGACGCCAAGGAAAAGGGAATCGAGGTCGAAACGTATACGTACAAGCTGGAAGAAGTGGATCGGGCGATTCTTGACGGAGAAGAGGAGGGGTTTGCCCGCATACACCTTCAAAAGGGAACGGACAAGATCCTGGGCGCCACGATCGTGGCGGCCCATGCGGGCGAGATGATCAGCGAATTCTCCGTCGCCATGAAAGCGGGGGCAGGAGCCAAAACGATCGCCGGGACGATTCATCCCTATCCCACGCAGGCTGAGGTGAATAAGAAAGTAATCAATCTTTGGCGGAAAGCCCATTTCACACAAGGAACGAAAAACTTTCTTACGAAGCTGTTCGCCTGGATGAGACGAGGGTGAGGGAATGGAACCTGACGATCTTTTGCGCTCGCGCAACGCGCGAGTCTCAGAAGGCCCTCATTGAGGGTTTTTCCTGGGTATGGCGGCTGATCAGCTCAAAAAGACAGATCTGTTGCCCACGTAGCGATAATCTATAAACGGAACGGAGATGGTGGGATACGCATGAGACTCCGTTATGTCCTAACCCTGCTGGTGTTTACCGTTGCGGGCTGCACCACCTTGGAAAACAGGACGTTCAACACAGATGGTGTGGCGATTCACGGCTATGACCCGGTGGCCTACTTCAGCCAAGGCAGGCCAGTCGAGGGTCGCTCCCAGTTCATGCACCAAACTGCAGGAGCGACGTGGCACTTTGAGAACGAAAGGAACCGCGACTTATTCGCCAATGACCCTGAGGTGTACATGCCCCAGTACGGCGGGTATTGTGCCTATGCGATGAGCAAAGGTTTCATAGCGTCAACGGCTCCCGAAGCGTGGACCATCCATGCAGGCAAACTGTACCTCAACTACAGCCTGCGCGTCAGAGACAACTGGCTCGAAGATCTCTCGGGCAACATCAAAAAAGGTGATGACCAATGGACTGAGAAGATCAAAAACCTAGCCGACAGGTCCTGTTGTTGATCGCGACCGCCCTCAAGTACCCATTGGTTACCGTTGCCGCCGTCCTGGTTTTGATTGCCGCTCTTGGGTACGGCGCCAGCGGATTGCGTATGAACGCCAGTTACGACGCCTATTTCGACAGCAATGATCCGCTGCTTGCCGTTAACAATGATCTGGCTAATAAGTACGCCAGCGACGAAAGCGTCATTGTTATTCTCGAGAGTTTGAAAGACGACATGCTCGTTCCCGTCCATTATGCGGTCATTGATCGTATCAGAGCTGCGGAACGAGCCCTCCCATTTATTAAGCGCGTCAGTTCCATTGCCGACTTCGTTGATCGCCCTCCAGAAATGGATGCCGTCCAGATTAAGGGGCGTGGTTCGGGACATGACGGAGCCACCTCAACCAAACCTGCCTTCGTCAATCTCAATCGCGACCGTTTGTTGAGTGATGAATATGTACGCCGCCTGCTCTTGTCGGAAGATGGTCGATTTGCGCTTATCGAAATAACGTTTGCCCTGCCCGGCAACGGAAACGCCAATGTCCTGCTGGATGCCATGGCGGAACTGCGGGCCTTCGTCAAGCAAGAGATCAGCCTCGCTCAGGTTCCAATCATCGCCCACTACACCGGTACGTTAGCCCTGAAAGAAGCCTATGTTCTGGTGGTTCGACATGATTTGAAGGTGTTCTTGCCGGCCTTGATTCTGCTTTTCCTAGCGACCCTCTGGGTACTCTTTTCCAGCTTGTGGGTCGCCGTCGCCATCCTCTTCAACGCCCTTCTCGCAGTGGTGGGTGCCTTCGGGGTTGCCGGTTGGTTAAGATTCGAGCTGGCATCCATCGCTGTGTATGTCCCCGTGATTATTGCCAGCATGGCCATCGCGAGTGCCGTTCATTTCACTACGTCATATCTCCATAGCCGCGCGGACGGGCAGACTCAGGAGGAGAGTGTCCGACAGGCGCTGACATCCAATTTGTTGCCGCTCGCTCTCACCAGCTTCACCACGATCTTGGGATTCCTGGGACTCGCATTCAGTCCCTCGCCGCCGGTACGCACTGTCGGGTATATTGTTGCGTTCGGCATTGCGTTGTCGTTCCTGCTGACGGTGATTCTCTTGCCGGTATTGCTCTGTGGCGTGAAGGTGAATCCAAGTCTCGATTTGCGTGCCGTATTTCAGATTCCCTGGTTGATCCGATTCATTACCACCAATTCTCGATTGATCTTGGTATCGTTTACTCTGGTGGCTCTTCTTTCCGTTGCGGGCGTGTTTGGTAATGAGATTAATGACAATGTCTTTGAATATTTTCCGGACAGCCATGAGTTCCGCCAAGCTACCAGGCTGATCGATGAAGAGTTTAGCGGTGTGAATAAGATGAGCTACTCTCTCGAGACAGGCCAGCGGTACGGGATTTTCCAGCAGGTGTTCCTGGAAAAGATGGAGGCCTTCGCACTCTGGCTGCGGACACAGCCAGAGGTAAACCGTGTGGTGACCATCGCCGATCTTCCTCGAATCCGCCACGTGGTGGGGGTGCGAGACCCATCATCGTTGATGCGCTATCGACGAATCGCAGAAGACAACACGCCCGCGGTCTTGTCGCTGCAGCATCATGTATCCGAAGACTACTCGGCGCTTCATGCTGCGGTCTATCTCAAAAACCTGGACGCACGAACAATGATTGCGTTCGATAATCGGGTCCGTGCCTGGCTTGACCGTCATCTCACGCCCTTTTCCTATCAAGGCGGTGCCGGCGCCAATCTCACGTTCGCCCACCTCGGCCAAAGAAACGCGGCCAGTATGGTCTACTCCCTCGGTATTGCTCTTGTCGCGATCGCCCTTATTGCCGGATTGATTTTACGTTCAGCAAAGGCCGCGTGGATCGGTGTCGTGTGCAATGTCGTGCCTGTGCTCACGGCGTATGCGATATGGGCGCTGGTGGATGGCCATATTGCTCTTGGGGGAGCGGTGGTACTGGGCATGATCATGGGCATCATTGTGGATGATACGATCTACCTTCTGGCGAGGTATCGGCGACTGAATCAGACTCAGACCGATATGGTCATCCCGGCGGTGCTCAACCAGGTTGGACCGGCTCTGATCATCACGACGATGACGTTATCAATGGGGCTGTTGATAGGCCTGCTGTCCGATTTCGCGCCTATTCTGGCCATGAGTAGTCTTTCCGTCTCCATTATCGTGATCGCCTTGGCAGCGGATCTTCTCGTTCTGCCTGCATTGCTGCAACGTACCCAATCAATAAAACCTTCTTCTGTGAACGGTGCCATCGGGGTTTCATAATGTACGTCAATCCCCTTGTCGCCTGGCCAGCGCCTCACGGCAGCGCAAGCATTCCTAGAAAAGTGTTCCGCTGCTTTGCCCCTCCGCGGTGGCGGCAGACTCCAGCGCGGACTTGGTTCACGCAATGGATTGAGGATTTCTCTGCTCCTCCCTTGGTGATGAACAGCAGGCATCAGGAAGCGCTGGCGAGGTTAGTTCCTGCCTTGCTCTGTGGAGAACAATCCGCCATGAAACTCTTTCAGATTGAAGGCGGACAGTTGACAGGCCAGGCTCTGAATGTGAGCGCGACGCTCTTGCACAGCATCGAGAATGACGAGACTGCCCACGAAGCGAGCTTGCAAGTATTGTGTGCCAAATTACCGGCTGCCAGTGACGAACATATGATTCGACGACGGTCGCAGGCGTACTTCGCGGGTCTGGGACGAGCTGAAACCGTCGCGCATCATTTCGGACAAGTGTCACAATTGGATAGTGCCGTGTGCGCCATCATGTGGTACATGCAGCAGAGTGCGGTAGGCGGCAACAGTATGATCGGCCAGCTGGTTGAACGCATTCGGCACGACGAAGCACGGCATGTATCGATCAGCCGCCGACATGCGTTTACCCTGGGCCTTTCCCGTGCCGACCACTCGCGCTTGGGGGAACTCGTCCGTAGCGGCCTGACACGCGTGCTTGAGCACGTGGCCGATTCCTTTGAAGATATTGGCATAGACGCGGGCCTGTTATTCGCTCGCATCAAGAGGGGATCGCTGTGACGGCTGCGCACTTTGCGACGAATCGCTTGAAGTTGCTCGGCACTGGTCGAAGCCTGCCGGGGCCTGTGGTCAGCAATGAAACCTTGTTTGAAGCGCTGGAGAATACCTGCAATCCTCGCGCGGTACGACGTGCAAGAAGTATTGCCTATCGGCTTGGGATCACGCATCGCCATGTCAGCCGCGATCTGCACGTTCCACTCAGTGGCACAGGTCTCACGATGCAGGCGCCGCAGTTGTGCCACGC
This sequence comes from uncultured Nitrospira sp., assembly GCA_964465695.1. Taxonomy (GTDB): domain Bacteria; phylum Nitrospirota; class Nitrospiria; order Nitrospirales; family Nitrospiraceae; genus Nitrospira_D. Next base: position 27,267 of record CAYXKP010000029.1, on the reverse strand, counting down.
CGCGCTTTCCGGAGCGATGCGGGAAGCGGGAATCGGCATCGGTTCGGTCGAGTACCTAATTGGCCATACCTCATCCCCTCACACGCTGTTGCCGCCCAATATCGCTTGGGTCGCCGACGAGCTTCAGTACATGGGCCCTTATCTGGAACTGCGTCAGGCATGCACCGGTTTCGCCAACGGACTGCAGATCGCGTCGGCCATGGCAGCTGCGAACAGACTTCAGGCAATCGCGATTGTCGGAAGTGAGACAGGGTCTCCTTATTGTGATATTTCCGATGCGTTTCTTAGCAACGAACAACTCGTGAATTATGTACAGATGGGTGATGGCGCCGGCGCTGTGATCGTTGGGCAAGACGATGGATCTGAGGACCAGATCCTCTCCGATATTTTTGTGGGCCAGATCGGTCTTGGGCGTGAGCCAGGTTTCTTCATTGAAGGCGGGGGGTCTTCTCAGCCCCAGTGCAGCATGCAGGTGCCTGTGTTTCGACATCGCGTGCAAGCTGTGCGGGAGCACGGGGGAGAGCTGTTTGTGCGCGGCATCGAGGCCATGATGCAGCGTGGACATGCTCTGCGGGAGTTTGACTGGATTTTGCCCCATCAGGCCAATGGACATTTGGCCCATCTTTTCAGCCGATACTTTGACGTACCGGAAGAGAAGATCTATGTCACTGCAGACAAACTGGGAAATCTGGGGTCAGCGGCGATTTGGGTCAGCCTCGATATGCTGCGCCGATCTGGGGACTTGAAAAAAGGGCAACGCGTTCTCATATTGGGCGCGGAAGCGAGCAAATTCTTGTATGGTGGATGTGTCTATCAACATTGAACGGGCATTTCTATTGTCCTGAAACAATTGGTAACGCGATCAAGTTGCACCCTATCGGTTTCAAATCTATGGGTCACAACTCGCCTTCCAGTCCAACCCATACTCCCCAAGCAGCCGTTGCATGGTTGAAACGCATGTCCTCCAGCGCGTTTCACCCCTGGCGCTATGTGACCGGTGCGCGCGGTCATGGCCTTGTTGCCGGACAAGCGAAGCGTATTGGTTCACGCCTGCTGTACGAGTATCTTGCGTGGCGCTATCCGTTTGGTGAGTGGACGACCATGAACTATGGCTATGCGGAACTGGGGTCCGATGAGCATTTCCAGAGCATCGGACTCAATGACACGGAACGCTTTGCGCTGCAACTCTACAGATATGTGGCTACCTTGGGATCGCGGGGAGATCGGTTAGCCGACCTGGATGTGCTCGAGATTGGTAGCGGACGCGGAGGCGGTGCGGCCTACCTTGCACGGACTCTTAAGCCAAAGACGTTCATCGCGCTGGATTTTTCCCAAAGTGCCACAACCTTAGCGCGTGCCCATCACCAAACAGACACAGGGCTGCAGTATGTACAGGGAGACGCGGAAAATCTTGCGTTCGAGACTTCGAGTTTCGATGTCGCGCTCAACATTGAGAGTGCACACTGCTATCGGTCAATCCCACGCTTTTTGGCGGAGGCGTATCGTGTGCTCCGGCCCGGAGGAGAGCTCCTCTTTGCAGGCTTTGCCTCACGACGAGGAGGCGCCCTGGAACGTCTGCAGACTGAACTGGCGCAAAGCTCATTACGGCTGCTGAGGCAAGAGGATATTACAGCCAATGTGGTTCGCGCACTCGAATTGGATGAGGGGCGGAAATTGGACCTGCTTCAACGACGGGTCAGGGGTCCGTTCAAGACTTTCGCGCGCGGTGCCTATGCGATGGAAGGTACGGCGATGCGCGGTGAGCTTGAGTCGGGCCAAACCGTGTATATGGCTGCAGTTCTTCGGAAAGACTGATCAGTCATAGAAGACTTGGCCGCCGCATCCGGATGAGCAAGGATGAGTAGCCAGGGTACGTCTGACCACGGTTGTACCGGCGGCTGAGGATTTCGTAGTCGCCTTCAACCGATATCAGTGCCTCAAGTACTGTACGAGCTTCGGCGATGGCGAGGCCTGTACCCAGACAGGTGTGGGCGCCTGCCCCAAAAGGGAGGCGGCGAAATCGCGAATCAATAGCGCGTTCAATGTCGAAGCGAGTCGCATTGGGAAAGTGTTTCTCTTGTTTCATAATGTTGTTAAAGACGATGAGCGCCCGTCTTTCCTTGCGAAAGTGATGGCCGCGAATCTGACAATCGGCCACCACGGCACGAAGGACGACATTGGATGGCGTCACGAGCCGAAAGCCTTCATCGACGGCCCGCTCAAGCAGCTCAGGTCTGGCGCGTAGTTTCTCGATTTGCCCGGAATCAACCAACAGCGTGAGGACTCGCGGCATGCCGTAGGTGATGAGTTCTGTGGCACCGATCATCACGATGATCACCACGCCCTTCGCTTCTTCAAACGTGAACCCGCGAGATCGCATTTGCTGCGTCAGCGATTCATCGCGAAGATCGTTGTCCTCGTAACTCTCCCGGATATGGGCCGTCAGTTGCTCGACAATCCGCGTTGCGTTCTTCAGGTCGTTTCCAGACAGGCTGCGCTTGCCAAGACCGGCCAGAGCTGTGAATTCGGTAGCCAAGGCAAACATATCCGCATAGGCCCCTCGTTCATTATTGGGGTCAACCCTGACCCCGATCAATTCGCAGGCCATCCGGCTCGAGAAGTCCTTCATGAATTCCACCAAGTCAACCATTCGTCCGGCTTGCAGATTCCCTCGAAACTCATTCACGATGTCGTCCGTGGCCGACCCGATAAGCACTTTGATATATTTCGACGAAAATACCTCCTGAAGCCTGCGCTTCAGGTCCTTGTGCTCTGGTCCGTCCATGTTGAGCAGTGCGTATGGGCCAAGCGCCTGAGTCACAAGAAAACCCAGGCTACCAGGGGAGTGAGAATCAAAGTGCTCGTTGTCCATCAGAACATCGAGAGCAATTTCGGCATCACTGATCACATAGCCAATGCGGGGTACATACACGACATCTCCAAGGCGTCGTGATAACTCCAGAAGGCCGTAGGCAAGGGGTCGGTTGAGGAGATACACCAACCACTCATTCCACTGCGCCTTATCCATCTTTCTTTTTCCCGGAGGTGTTCTGAGTGTTGAGCAATTGATGCGGCAATCCGAAACGTACCCGTCTCTGTGTCTATCGGGAATACGCGGTGCTGATTTTCACGGCGCTGGAACGTGCACGATCTGTCACGGCTTGTCCCGCTGGTACTGTCCCCTGCTCCCGATAGTCTTTACCAAAATCTGCGCGTGGGGGCTAGATCTCGTTCCAACCCTCTGTGACAAAAAAGTGATGTGTGTGCGAGATCGGTAACGGATACCGTATCTGCTGCCTCGTTTGAACAGCCACCGCAATGGTGGGGTAGTCTGTAAGAAATTTAACGAGCGTTCGACAACCAAGCTAGCTGTTTCCGTGGAGGAAACGGTAGTATGGATACTCACACAATGAGACGGGATATGTTGGCACGCATGCTGGCCATTTTATGCGCACTGTTGCCGGTCACCTCCGCGGGGGCAGAGGGTGGTGCCGTGCTTGAGGTGGGGAAGTTTTCCACAAGTGAACCGGGCACAAGTTTACCCGATGGCTGGAAGCCGCTGACCTTCAAGAAGATCCCGAGGCTGACGACGTACCAACTGGTGAAAGACGAAGCGCAAGTGGTCGTCAAGGCCATGAGCGATGCGTCGGCATCCGGCTTGACCAAAGACATCAGGATCGATCCGAAGGAATTTCCGATCGTGCGATGGCGGTGGAAAGTCGAGAATTTACTCCAGAAGAGCGATGCCACGCGAAAAGACGGGGACGACTATCCGGCCCGGCTTTACATTACGTTTGAATACGACCCTGAGAAGGTGAGTTTTGGAAAGAAGCTCAAGTACAAGGCGGGCCAGGCTTTGTTTGGAGATATTCCGATCGGAGCCATCAATTACGTGTGGGAAACCAAGGCTCCCGTCGGGGCAATGATCGACAATGCCTATACGGATTTCGTCAAAATGGTGGTGGTTGAGAGCGGGCCGCAAAAACTCGGTGCCTGGATCGAGGAGTCCCGTAATATCTACGAGGATTACAAGAAGGCCTTCGGAGAAGAGCCGCCGATGATCAACGGCATTGCCATCATGAGTGATACGGACAACACGAAGGAACGAGTCACCGCCTATTACGGCGATATTTCGTTTGTAAAAACGCGTTAAGACGAGCTGCGCGACAAGGGTTGCTCTCGTTTCATCCCTCAGATCCTTGAACAAACGCATTCACAGCCAGATCCTCAACATTCCATCAGCTCTTTGTTTCCTAGCATCTTGAATCATCCCGAAGGCTGGAGACAGACATCCCAATCCTCAGCCCTGTGACAGAAATGTGATGCTTTCGCGAGAGCGGCGTGAGATGGCGACGCTATCGTGGGAGAGTCGCGTTCTTGCAATTTGTCCCTAAACCAAGGAGGATGGGATGATACGCACATTAGTCACGGGTGCGCTGGTCACGGCAATCACTCTTTCCGGGTGGGCGACCGGCTCGGTATTCGCCAACGATGAATGGCAAGGGCCAACGGTCTACACGATGTCGAATGAGACAGGCGGCAATGCGGTCCTGGCTTTCAGACAGCACGGCGATACGCTGGTTCCTGCTGGGTCGTTTCCGACAGGGGGGAAGGGATCAGGAGGCGGCCTGGGCAATCAAGGCGCTCTTGCCTTCAGCGATGACGGCGACACGCTTTTGGTTGCGAACCCTGGCAGCGATGATATCTCGGTGTTTCAAATCAACGGTCGTCAACTCAGGCTGATCGACCGAGTGCCCTCCGGGGGGACCCGCCCGATCAGTATTGCGACGCATGAGGATTATGTCTATGTATTGAACGCAGGAGGGGCCGGCAACATTGCGGGGTTCGAACTGACGCACCACAACAAGTTGAAGCCTATTGAAGGATCGATTCAACCGCTCAGTGGGGCCAGTACCGCCCCGGCGCAAATCTCGTTCAATCCTTCGGGAGATACACTGGTCGTGACCGAAAAAGCGACGCGGATCATCGATACCTATGCCGTGAATGAGGACGGTGTGGCGTCTGGGCCTGTGTCGCAGCCATCCAGTGGCATCACCCCATTCGGCTTTTCCTTTACTCGGCGAGGGGTGTTGGTGGTCAGCGAGGCCTTCGGAGGTGCGCCGAATGCCTCCGCCGTGTCGTCGTACAGTCTACGGGATGGGCGATTGACGGTCCTGAGTGGGTCGGTTCCTACCACTCAAACGGCCGCCTGCTGGATTGTGATTACCAAGAACGGAAAGTTTGCGTATGCCAGTAATACCGGCAGTAACAATATTTCCAGCTATCGCGTGGGACGAACCGGCGGGTTGACCTTACATGAAGCCGTGGCAACCCCCACGGGGGCCGGCCCCATTGACATGGCACTGAACAAGAACAGTCGGTTCTTGTATGTGCTCAATGGAGGATCCCGTTCCATTGAGGTCTTCCAGATCGATCGTGGCAATGGGCGCTTGACCACCGGGACCGGCATTTCCGGTCTCCCCAATGGCGCCAATGGCCTTGTTGCGCGATAACCGCCTGCGGCGTCAGATCCCTAGTCCCAGGACCGCTCAGAAGTCTCGCGTCGGCGAGGCTTCTGAGTGTCTGTGGACGGGCGAGTCTGTGCGAGTACTGGAGCGCTCACACTGGCGCCGGTCAGGTCGGTGTCGATTGGTGGGCGGTGGACAGGATGGGGAACACATGGCGCCTCGCACAATCCTTGTGATTGAAGATGATCCTGACATCGCCCAGCTCGTGCATCTGCATCTGCGCGATACGGGATATGACGTTGATGTGGTGCGGGATGGTCCAGCAGGCCTCCAGCAGGCCCTCGCCAAGTCCTATGATTTGGTCATTCTCGATCTGATGCTCCCTGGAATGGATGGACTGGAATTGTGCCGGAAATTGCGCGCGTCATCGAAGTACAGTCTGGTCCTAATGGTCACGGCCAAGTCGACGGAATTGGATCGGGTGCTGGGTTTGGAGGTCGGGGCGGACGACTATCTCACCAAGCCGTTCAGCATTTTGGAGCTCCTTGCACGAGTAAAAGCCTTGTTTCGGCGCATGGACGCCCTTCGCGCGCAGGCTCCTCTCGGGAAGCCCCTGACCATTCGTGCCGGCGACCTCGTGATCGAGGTCGATAAACGAAAGGTCCAGCTGCGCGGTCGATCGATTGAGTTGACGGCCAAGGAGTTTGACCTGTTGCTCCAATTTGCCCAACACCCTGGCCAAGTCTATACCCGTGCCGCACTCTTGGATGTCGTGTGGGGGTATTCACACGACGGGTATGAACATACCGTGAATTCGCACATCAATCGGTTGCGGGCTAAAATCGAGGATGATAGCAGCCGGCCTCGGTATATCTTAACCGTGTGGGGGGTCGGCTATAGCTTTTCAGAAGAATGGTCAGAACGGTAGCGCCATGTTTAACACACTGTACGGAAAGTTAACGGCCGTTCTTTTCGGGCTCTTTTGTGTGATCGGCGCCGTGGCCATTTTGCTCACCCTCTATGCCACCCAATTGTACTTCGAGGAAGTCAGCCAGAAGCTGAACCGAACCTTAGCCGAGCGGATGGTGTCCGAGAAAGTCCTGATGCAGGAGGGACGGGTGAATGATGAGGCACTGAAGGAAGTATTTCACCAGCTTATGGTGATCAATCCCAGCATTGAACTGTATCTGCTTGATTCGCAGGGGACGATTCTCACCTTTTCCGCTCCCCCTGGGAAGGTCAAACGAGAACGCATATCCCTTGACCCACTCAATCGCTTCTTGTCTGGCGGCGAGGACTTCCCGATTCTGGGAGATGACCCTCGTGATCTGACGCGTAAGAAGGTGTTTTCGGTCTTTCCGATTGAAACGTTGGGAGGCTCTATCGAAGGCTATCTGTACATCATCCTTGGCGGTGAAGAGTTTGATTCGATCATGCAGATGCTTGAGCAGAGTTATATTCTCCGATTGAGCGTATGGGCCGTCGGAGCCATCCTAGTAGGTACCCTCCTGGCCGGGATGCTGTGTTTCAAACTTTTGACGCGAAGACTCAACTCGCTGGCTCGGGCAATGGACACTTTCAGGCGCGGCGAACTTTCAGCACACCCGGACGTCTCGTTTTCCTCCGATGCTCACCCATCCATAGCCGGGCGAGGGGATGAAATTGACAAGCTGGAGACGACCTTTGCCCAAATGGCTGAGCTCATTCGTCAACAAGTTCACCAGTTGAAAGAGACGGATCAGTTGCGGCGGGAATTGGTTGCCAATGTCTCACATGATCTGCGCACCCCTGTCACCAGTCTCCAGGGTTATCTTGAGACCTTGCTGCTGAAGGAAGGCTCGCTCTCGACTCAGGAGCGACAGCGGTATCTGGAAATTGCCACAGCACAGAGCAAACGGCTCGGAGATCTGATTGCGGAACTGTTTGAACTCGCCAAGTTGAATTCGCAGGAAATGAAGCCTCGTATCGAGTCGTTTTCACTGAGTGAACTGGTGCAGGACGTCGTTCAAAAGTTTCGATTGGCTGTTGAAGCCAAACAGATGACCCTTCAGGCCAAGCTGGGTGAAGATCTCCCGTTTGTCTCGGCTGATATCGGACTCATCGAACGGGTCCTTGAAAATCTCATCGAAAACGCCGTTCGATACACTCCCGAGGGAGGAGCGGTCACGGTATCCCTCCATCTTGCGAATGAGAAGATTATGGCTCAGGTGGCTGATACCGGCTGTGGGATTCCACCCCAGGTGATCCCGCATATCTTCGATCGGTACTATCGGGTCGGCAACGGCCGGCAAGAACGTTCCACGGGGGCCGGGCTTGGTCTCGCCATCACTAAGCGGATACTGGAGCTTCACGGAAGCTCCATCGATGTTCTGAGCGTCGTAAACAAGGGGACGGCCTTCTCCTTTCAGCTGTCGGTTGCTCAACCTTGCAGCAAACCGGTCTCTTCTTCAACGATGGAGTATTTGCCGCACGGGTAAACCGTGCCGTGATACATCGCATGCCTCCACTGTAATCCTTTGGATAGCCACATGCGATTGCGTCCTGCTTCGCTCTGGTTCATGCCGACGGTAATCCTCGTTCGATCAGAAGACGATCTGTCCGTGACGAAGATGTCATGATTTCGTGGATGTTCTGTGATCATCATCCGCGACAAGAAAGGACGGACGATGTAGAGTGCGCCTCGGGCATAGGTGCGTGCAATGGTAGGCAGCTCGCTCTGCTTGACCTACACAGAGCACAGGCTCGTTTCAAACTCAAGACCAGTCAAGAAGAAGCCTAGGAGGCAGTCATCATTCAAACAGCATGGCAGGCCCATCCGAATGATTATGGGCATGATCTACATGGCTTCGTGATACATATGTGATCAATGCGTGAACCTTTTTTGACATTTCGTGCCCATGATGATTGAGATAGGTTTTCACACTGTAACGGAAGGGAGACCTCGATGCGTCATCTCAGTTTGCTGGTTGTCTGGATGATAGTGATGGTCGGCGCAGTTGCCCAGGTCAGAGCCGAAGCCGATAGGGAACAACTTTCAAAGGAAGCAGGAGTCTATGCCACGTTCGCCGTCTTCAAAGCGTCGGAGCAATGGTGGCAAATGGAGCCTCAGGCTCGTGCTGAGGCGAGTGCCGATGTAAAGAAGATTCTGGAAAAATATGCGGATCGGTTGACCGCCGACGTGTATTTGATGCGGGGATTGTCTGAGCGAGCGGACATCCTGATCAGAATTCATTCAAAAGCGATGATTCAAAATCAAAATTTTATCCTGGATGTGATGGCATCAAAATTCGGAAAGTACTTCAATAACGTAGATACATTCAACGGCATCACGAAAGCTCTCAACTACGTACCTGATTTTCCAGGAGATTTAAAAGCGGAATTAAAGACGCCTCCTCCACAGGGCAATACCTATGTGATCGTCGTACCGATCCGCAAGGATGCCGAGTGGTGGATTACCGGGCAGGATACGCGAACCAACATGATGAAAGAACATACGGATGCCACCGTGGCCTATCTAAAGACCGTCAAACGGAAGCTGTATCACTCGAGCGGGCTCGATGATTGGGATTTCATCACCTATTTTGAAACATCAAAACTCGATGATTTCAACAATCTCGTGACTGGATTGCTGAAAGTGAAAGAGAATCGGCACAACCGAGTGTTTGGCGATCCTCTTTTGCTGGGAACGATTCGGCCGCTCGACGAGATTCTGGAGATTCTCTCCCGATAACCATGTGAGAGAGGCTATGCGATGCAGTGCCAGTCGAACGGTCCGCTGTAAGATATTGGACAAGTGCCGGACAAAGGTTTGGTAAAAAGGAACCAGCCTTGAAGGCGGCGGGCGTGATTTCGGCCAGCGGGGCTTCCACGGAGCGATCATTGGCAGCCCATGCTGATACAAATTGAGCGCATTGGGAGCACATCTTCAGAACAGGCAGGCACGCTGCCTACGACAAGAATTGGAAAGCCAAGCTTACACCGAGCTGTATGGGGCGGATTGACGAATCTCGTTCGGAGGCGTCCGCTCTTGGCGGTGTTTCAAGTGAACCTTCGTTGCAATTCTTCCTGCGGCTACTGCAACCTTCCGTTGAACGTCGGCCGGTATGAGATGTCACGGTCTGAGATCCGGAACGTCTTTGCCGGTCTTTACAGGGACGGACTCCGTTTTGTGTTTGTGCAAGGTGGAGAGCCGCTCCTTCGAAAAGACCTGCCGGACATTCTTCAGGACTTAGTGGAGCTAGGGTTCCATCCGACTGTCATCACGAATGGAACCAGGTTGACTGCAGCCCTCGTGCAGCGATTCGAGGATCTCTCGGTGTCCCTCTCCGTGAGTCTCGACACCCTGGATCGCGGCAAGTACATGCGTATCAGGGGCGCGGATCAACTCAACGCGGTCCTTGCCGGCCTCGATCTTCTGCGGCACTATCGCCATCCAAAATTCTTGACCTGCATCGTCAGCGAGCTCAATCGAGATGAGGTCAGTGATGTCGTCGGATTTGCCAGAAAGCGAGGGTTTTTACCGGTAGTGGGAGTCTACCATTGGGATGTGGGGCTCTATGGAAAGCAGGATTCGACCTTGATGTTCGAACGCCAGAAAGCCGGCTTGGTCTTTGAACAGTTGCTTGAGCGGCATGCCTTACCTCCCGGCTATCTTCGGCAGTATGCGAAAGACAATGTGGCATGGCTATGTGGAGAATCCCTCAAGCCCTGCGATGCAGGACGGTATAGTATTGCGATCGATACCTCGGGAAATGTCTCACCCTGTTTGTCGCTTCCGGTAGCCGGGAATCTCCTCCATTCGTCGCTCAGTGACATACTTGGGCGGTTCGATCGACGCGAGATCCGGCATTGTTCCGATCGGTCGTCCTGTAACAGACTGGATGGGCGGGTCATCGGATCGGTCCTGCGGCATCCGATCGCGGCCTGGCAGACACCGGTGACATGGTAAGTCGAAAGAGGGTCGTGATGCGGTGGGTCATACTGAGCGTGATCTTCCTGACCGGAGGCTGTTCAACCGTTCCGACAACGTTCACACCAACCGAACCTATTCCACCCGGTGAATTTTCGCACAGACTGTTGAGTCGTGTGTTGGAGACACATGTGAGGCAGGGCGTCGTTGATTATCCGGCGATTCAACTGGATGATCGACTGCCGGCCTACCTTGCCCAGCTAGATCGAGTCGATCCCAACGCCTTTGCCACCCGGAATGAGCGCCTGGCCTTTTGGATCAATGCCTATAACGCCTTCGCCATCAAGGGCATCCTCGATCACTACTCGCCGGTCGGCTATGTGGGGCGCTATCGCTACTTCATCGGGCGGGACTATCGGGTCGGGGGAGCCGCCATCAATCTCTACGATCTGGAACGGCAGGTGTTGATCAAGCAGTTTCAGGAACCGTTGATCCATTTTGCCATTGTCTGCGCTTCCGCATCTTGTCCCACACTCCAATCGTGGACCTATCAGCCGGACCAACTGGAACGCCAGCTCGATCGTGTCGCCAGGGACTTCATCAACGATCCCACGCGCAATCGTTTCGACCGCACGCGGAAAGTGGCGTCGCTGTCGATGATCTTCAAGTGGTTTGACGACGATTTTTCGAATGCGGCCGGGTCCGTCTTGTCCTACATCACCCGCTACGTGCGCGATCCCGAACTCGTCCAAGACCTCCTGCAATCGGACTATCGCGTCGAATATCTCGACTACGATTGGAGCTTGAACGGAATCCCACCAAGGAGATGAGCCATGCTGGTCCGTCATGATGAGAGGGCGCCCATCGCCAGGCTGTTGACGTTTTTAGAGCATGGCGAACGGATGGCCCACGATTGCGCAACGGCCCAAGCGGCGTTGTCCGATGATTCGGGAACGCGTCGATTTCTGCTCAGCCAAGCCAAACAAGAAGCGATGCATGCCCGAGTCTTTCATGGAGCCATCGCCTGGCTCGCCCCGAAACACCCCCGTGATGCGCCGTGTCTCCACTCCATGGAAGAATATCGGAAGATGCTGGAAGATGCGCTGGCTCGCCGCGATCTCATGGAGACGTACCTTGCCGAGCAAGTGGTCCTCGAAGGTTTGGGTGAAGCCATTCTCACACGTATTGAACAAGGGTTGGTGAAACGGTCCGCACCGTTCGGGCCGCTACGCCGCATCTTGCTCCGGCAAGAAGAAGCGCACCATGGTTTCGGCCGCCGCCGGATCGCGCAGGCTCTCGAGCGAAATGAGACGGATCCCGAGGCGCTCAGGCGACAGGCGCAGCGGTATCTCGTGTTGACCGATGCCATGGTCCTCGCTCTCAGCGACCTGTTCGACACCATCGGGGAAGATGCAACGGCTTGGGCGCAGGATGTGAGGACATTCTTGCCGGGCTGGTGTTCGGCATGATCAGCGTCATTATTCCCGCCTACAATGAAGAAAAGGCATTGCCGTACACATTGCGCCCGTTGCTCGCGCAGTCCGGCGAGTGCGAAGTAATTGTGGTGGACGGCGGCAGCAGCGATCGCACATGCGACATCGCACGCGCATTATCCACCGTCCGCCTGTTCACGGCGCCGAAGGGGCGCGCCTCGCAGATGAATGCCGGCGCAAGCCGGGCGAACGGCGAGTGGCTGCTGTTTCTCCACGCCGATACGCGGTTGCCCGACGGCGCCCTCCAACGTCTCAATGAAATAGAGAACGATCATGCAATCCAAGCCGGCGGTTTCATGCACCAGTTCTCCGGCGACGACTGGAGGCTGCGGCTGATATCATTCTTGGACAACTTTCGATGCACGCGCAGCCGGATTATCTATGGCGATCAAGCCTTGTTCGTCCGACGAACGCTGTTTGAACGACTGGGCGGGTTTCCCAACCAGCCGATACTCGAAGATGTCGCGTTCTGTGAGAGGCTCATCAAGGAAACGACCCCCTTGCTTCTGTTCCCACCTGTGATCACCGATGCCAGAAAGTTTCTCAAAATGGGAGTCTGGAGGAGTTTTTTTCGTGTGCTCCTTATTATCCTGCATGTCGAATTCCGCCTGCCGGTGTTGCCGCGTGTATTTTTTGAAGATATTCGATGAACCTGCCTGAACTAAGTCTGAGACTTCGTACGCTCACGCCAAATCCAGCATTTCGCATGCGTCAATACCCTGCTAAAATGCGCTCATGGATGTCATCGCCACCCATAGCAATGCGGATTTCGACGGCGTGGCCTCGATGGTGGCTGCGCGCAAACTGTATCCTGAGGCCGAACTGATTCTGCCCGCCGGAGCACAGGAAGCGGTCCGTAATTTTCTCGCGGTGCACGATCTCGATATCACCAAACTGAAAGAACTCGATCTCGCGCAGATCACCAGGTTGATCCTGGTCGATACCCAAGAGCCGAACCGGATCGGAACGCTCACATCGTGTCTGGAGAATCCGGCAGTGGAAGTGGTGGTGTTCGATCACCACCTCGAGCCGGATTCGGCCTGCGCCGCCCGATCGAAGCAGTCCGTGATCGAATCGGTCGGAGCTACGATCACACTTCTCGTTGAACAACTCCGGCGGCGGCACATTCCCGTGACACCCTTCGAGGCGACCGTCATGGCCTTGGGCCTCTACGAAGAGACCGGATCGTTTGCCTTTGCCTCCACGACCAGCCGGGATTTCGAGGCCGGAGCGTTTCTCGTCGCAGCCGGCGCGGACCTGAACATGGTGACGGATACTCTGCGCCGCCCCCTCGACCCGGATGCCGTCGCGCTGCTGAACGATTTCTTGCAACATTGCGAGGTCCACTATTTGGAAGGCCGCAAGGTGCTCGTGGCGACCAGCACGATCGACCGCTGCCGCGGGGAAGCAGCCGGTGTGGTGCACACACTGGCCGAATTGCAAGGAGTCGATGCCGTCATCGTGGCCGTGATGATGGCCGACCGAGTGGAAGTGATCGGGAGGAGCCGCAAGCCGGAAATCGATGTCGGCTGGATTGCACGGGAGTTCGGAGGGGGCGGCCATGCTGTGGCGGCAGCCGCGACGGTGAAAGGGCAGACGCTCTCGGAAGTGAAGGAGAAGGTCGTCCGATTGCTGACCACCCAATACCGCCCGACTCTGCTGGCGCAGGATGTCATGACCCGTCCGGTCAAAACGATCGGAATCGACACCAGCATCGCGGAGGCAGGACAGCGGATGACGACCTATGGACTGAATGTCTTTCCGATCGTGGATGAAAAAGACCATTACACCGGGCTCGTCAGCCGGGAGTTGATTCAGAAGGCGTTGTGTCATCGGCTCGGCAAGATGACCGTGCGTGGCATCATGCAGACCGACGCGTATACCGCGCAGCCGGACACTCCGTTTCAAGAGATCGAAACAGCCATGATCGAACGCAACCAGCGGTTCGTGGCGATCATCAGTCATGCAAAAGTCATCGGCGTCATTACCAGGACGGATCTGTTGCGGACCCTGCATGATGATGTGTTGAAGGCGGCGAGAATACGGACCCTGCGCCCGGGCGAACCGGAGGCTGAGATCAGCGGGCCGCGCCGCAACATCAAGGGGCTGTTACGGAGCCGGTTGCCCCATCGCCTGGTGACCCTTCTTGAAGAAGCCGGACACGTGGCTGACCGTTGCGAGGCCCCGCTTTTTCTCGTCGGCGGATGTGTGCGGGACCTCTTGCTGGGCATCGAAAATCTTGATATGGATCTCGTGGTTGAGGGCGACGGAATCGCCTTCGCACGAAAGCTCGGTGAAGTGCTGCATGCGCGGATCAAGGTGCATGAGAGATTCGGCACGGCGATCCTGTTGTTGCCGGACCGCTTTAAACTGGATGTGGCCACGGCGCGGACGGAGTACTATGAGTATCCGACCGCCTTGCCGACGGTGGAAGGAGGCTCCATTAAGAAAGATCTCTACCGGCGGGACTTCACGATCAATGCCTTGGCGGTTCGTTTGAACGGGAAAGGCTTTGGAGATGTGCTGGATTTCTACGGCGGGCAACGAGATCTGAACGACAAGGTGATCCGCGTCTTGCACGGCTTGAGTTTCGTCGAAGATCCCACCCGGGTGTTCCGGGCCATTCGGTTTGAAACCCGCTTCGGATTTCATTTGGGCAAAGACACGACGGCGTTGATCGCCGGCACCGTCAAGATGAATCTGTTCCATCGATTGTCCGGTCACCGCTTGCTGGAAGAGCTGAAACTGCTGCTGGGGGAGCGAGAGCCGAAGGAGGCGCTCACACGACTGGCGGAACTGAATCTTTTGAAGTTCATCCATCCGAAGCTGCATTGGTCCGACCGTTTGGAGAGGTTGTCCGCCGCTCTGGACGAAGCCGTCAATTGGTACCGGCTGCTGTATTTGGATCGGAAGATGGACGTCTGGTTGGTCTACATGATGGGACTTCTCGAGGTCTTGCCAGAGCGAGCGGTGAAAGATGTGTTGAAGCGGTTTCCCTTCTCCGAACAGGAAGCCACCAAACTCAAGATGGCCCGCGCGGGCTGTCACAACGTGGTTCGCCGACTGGCCTCGAAACGACCGCTCAAACCGGCAGACGTGTACCATCTTTTGACGGGACTGTCCGATGAAACGCTGCTGATCATGATGGCCAAGAGCAAAGGAGAAACGGTGAAACGGCAGGTGTCCGCTTTCCTCACAGCCTATCAGCATGTGAAGCCGATTCTGACGGGTGCCGATTTGAAGACCATGGGACTCAAGCCGGGGCCACAATTCAAGAAGATTTTAGATCAATTGCTCGATGCGCGTCTGAATGGAGAGATCAAGACGGAATCCGAAGAGAGGAATCTGGCAATGAAGTTTGTCGGCTTAAAAGCGGATGGTTAGCAGATGTTGACAAACCGGATTGTGCGGCAATGCCGCTGGGGCTTGTTCAACAGTCTATTAATTCATCGGAATGATCGTCGCCGAAACTTCATTGGGCAGTAGCAGGGTAGCCGCCGCGCGATTCTCTTCGTCCGGTTGGATCAAAGCGAACAAGGGTACCGGCTGCGGCACACCGCCGGGCGGTAGAGCCAGCATGGCCGGAAAGTCGATCAGCGGCGAGAGGGTGGCCTGACTGGCGATGCGAAGCCGAAAAGCCATCAACACATCCCTCAACCGCTGAGCCTTTTCTTCCTCGGATATCGACTCACCGGGCGCGATCCCGACTTCCCACAGAGGCTTCGTTACAGTAACGGAGAAGGTCAAGCCGAGTTTCTGTGCGTCCGTCGACACATCGATCAGAAATCCGGCTTCAATCGCTTGTCGGCGATTCGTAATCAGCTGGTTGTTTGGAACGTCGGCCCGCACTTTCGGCGTGTTATCCGAATGAGCGGGATCTTGAAGGTTCGGTTTCTCTAAGGTCGGTAATATCGGAGCTGTTTCAATAGGCTGAACCTCGCTTGTCACAACCGTCTCACCCGGTAAAGCGGGAAGCGCATTGGTAAGGCCTTCGTACACTCTCTTGGCCGATTCAGACCAAGCCGGATTACACGGTCGGCCTAAAAACGCCGCTTCGGCGGCTTTTCGTTCATCATGAGTAAGCACTCGAGGGGTACGTGTCGTATCCATGGTTATGAGATAAGCCCGGACCGGCCCAAGTCAAGGGTTAATCCGGCAGGCGCTTACCCTTTGTTTCCGGAGCGAACAAAAGCACAACAAGTCCGAGCAGATAGATCAGCGCGACGGTGCTGGCGGCACGTCCGAATGTGCCGAATGTCGTGACCAACCAGCCGGTCAAGAATGGAGAGGCCGACGCCAGCACGCGCCCGGCATTAAAACAAAATCCCGCGCCCGTGGCACGTAGGCTTGTCGGATAGAGCTCGGGAAGATAGATTGGAAATCCGCTAAAAATCCCGTTGTTGAAGAACCCTAAGATCGGCAGGAGCATCAGGACGCCGACATAATTTGAAGGGACCAAATACGTGACCGGCAACATGATGAGACTGCCGAGGCACATGAAAGCGAAGACGGGTCGTCTGCCGAACCGGTCTGCCAGAGGACCGAAGCCGAGGTAGCCGAAGATCGCGCCGGCGTTCAGAGCCATGATGGCATAGCTGACGTCCTTCGTAAGGGTCGCAGGCTCTTGTCCTTTCAAGTCCGGCAACTCTCGAATGAGCGTCGGGGCCCAATTCGTCGCACCCCACAGGCCGAACACGGCAACGAACGCCAGCGCTGAACCGACCAACGTGGCTCGTTGTAACTCACCTCGAAAGATGTTGGTCAGAGGGATGGCCTTCTGCTCATGCGCTTGAGTCCAGCGTTCCGGTTCCTTGACCCACCAGCGCACGAAGAGAGCCACGATGGCCGGAAGGATTCCGATCACAAAGAGTCCACGCCACCCGTAAGTCTCCTTCAAAGTGAGATTCATCGTGGCGGCCAAAAAGAACCCCACGGCCCATGCCGACTGAAGAATGCCCGCAGCTTTGGCGCGCTTGTTTTCCGGCCACGTCTCCGCGACGATGGCGGCGCCTGCCGCCCATTCCCCGCCGATGCCGAGGGCGGTCAGAAATCTGGCAATGGCCAGGTGCCACCAAGTTTCCGCCAATGCCGCGGCGCCGGTGAAGAGGGCGTAGATCATGATCGTGGCGATCAGGACCTTCGTTCTGCCGAATCGATCGGCAAGAACACCGAACGTAATGCCGCCGATGGCCCAGCCGATGAGAAAGATGGAGAAGATAATGCCGCCGTACCAGCCGATCTGCTCGGTCGTCGGCGGGCCGGCCTCTGTGTGCAGCAAATCGTGCAAAGCCGGATGCAACACCACGGCATAAATGGTCGCGTCCATCGCATCGAAGACCCAGCCGAGCCAAGCGACGAAGAGAACCAGCCGTTGATAGGGAGTTACGCCGGTCCACCATGATTGTTTGCTAGTCGGTGAAATACCCTCCTCCTGTTCACATGACGAGGTCCACCAGATAGACGAGATAGACCATTTCGTGCCGCGCAAGGCTAAGAGGGTTCTCCGCCGCTGTCAAGGTGAAGGGGATCACACTCCGTGCTATAGTCCTGCGCATGGCGCGGATGAATTATTACGAGGTGCTGGGCGTCTCCCGAGAAGCGTCCGACGAGGACATCAAGAAGGCCTATCGAAAGCTGGTCTTTGAGCACCATCCCGACCGGAATCCTCATAGGACGGATGCCGACGAACGGATCAGAGAGATCAATGTCGCGTACGAGATCGTCGGAGATCCTGAAAAACGAAAAACCTACGATCGCTTGTCTTGGGGAGACGAGCCGCGCGCCGCGGCGGTTGATCCGGGTCTCATTCTCGATGATATCGAACAGAAGTTGTTCGATGAGGGCCGGAAAGAGCTGTTTTCAATCTTGATGCAGAACGTCACGCGAGTCCGAGCGGAGTTGAGCGTGATTCGAGAGCGAACCATCCGAGAACAGGGGTACGATTCATTCCTGGAAACAGTCGTTGCGGCAAGAGCATCTGAAATCATGGATGATTTCGTGACAGAAGAAATGAACCGGCGGAAGCAACGGCTTGTCGAAGTGGCGACCGACATGATGATTTCTCAAGGAATTGCCAATCGAACCGACGAACGAGGCATACGCGCACTCCGATCGCGATTGGAAGAGCGTTTCCATAAAGGCCGTGTGCACGGCATTGCCGCCGCGTTGGAGTTATTCTACGAGAGACGGTAGAGGTAAAAGATAAAGGGAGAAGATCGGCGACCAGGGTTGTCGGTTGTGGGACGGATGGTGCGATTAATAGCCAGCGGGCAATTCAAGTCACGGTAGGGCATCTCACACCGCAACGTCGTATTGTTTGGCATAGGCATCGATGAGACCACGTAACATTCGTTGATAGGGTACATGTGCACGCTTAGCCTGTTTCTTGAAGAACGCAAGACTACTCCGCGTCAACTCAATCGTGACTTTCGTGGTTGGCTCACGCTTGACTAAGGCCGAAGGTGGCGGCAGAAAATCTGCGACACGCTCCCCCATAATCAGGCGCTCACTGGTGTATTTGATTTTCTTGCTCATAGCGTTTCCTCCCTTGCCTCCAGTATCCTGCTCCATATATTCGTATGCGCCTTCTCCTATAAGAAAAGCGTACCGTTAGAACATTTCCCTCGACCAATCCGAGGCAGAAGAACCGCTTCTCGCCTTTTTCATGATCAAGATCGCGAATAATGATGCGCTTGTGGTCGTCAAATGCGTTTTGAGCTTCTTCAAAAGAAACACCGTGCTTCTTTTGATTGAAAAGGTCTTTTCCCTCATCCCATTCAAAACTTGGTTTTGGCAATTCACGATACCATATAGTTATATGGGACCATACAACATTGCGGCTCTTCCTGTAAACGAACAGGAAGGCATTGGTTCCAAGGCTCCACCGAAGTCAGAAATTACTGAATATGGGTAAAAAGAGATCAAGATGTACTGATCGTTGGCTGGTCAGATGGTCCAGAAGTGCGTATTGCGTGGGTGAATCTGATTTGATTCACCTGAATCGGTTCGGATTCAGCCTGTTTCATCCAGGGTCGGCCGAACACCGACGAGGTCGGATAATGCGCCCCCGCGAGAAATGGATAAGGTTTTCATGGTGATCTGGTGTCAGCCGGCTGAAGCGTGGCGGGTCGGCGAAGGAGCATGAGACTTGCTATTTTTACGTAGTGAAGCCAAAACCCCAGTAGTTCGGTGGACAGGTCAGTATAGAGGATGAGTTACGATTCGCGTGAAAGCGAACAAGCAGGTCGTCCATCCGCATAACAAGGAGGTCTCTATGACATCCTCAAAGAAATTGCTATGGGGAGCGGTGCTAGGAGTTGGAATGGGAGGCGCCATGGTGCTGTGGCCGGCTCGAGGGTGGTCTGACACCACCCCAATCAACTTGCCGGTCGAGACAGTAGCCGATTACATCCATGCCGTCGTCGCGGCTGACCGTGAGGTGTATACCAAGCATGCAGTGGAACGGATGCAAGTGAAAGGGGTCGTCGCGGTGTCGGAGAAATGGGAGGAAAGAAATGCCATGCCCCTTCCGATTCAATTTCTATCGGAATCCGGACGCCTCGTCGCCAAGAAAAATCTAGGGGTGCAGTACCGGCTGATCAGCTCTTGGCCGATCAACAAACGCAATGTGGCTGCGAACGCGCTTGAGAGTATCGGGCTCGGCGCCGTCGCGACCAACCCCGATCGTCCCTACAAGGGCGTCACGAAGGTCGGCGATACTCGATATTTTGAGGCAGTCTATGCCGATTTGGCGGTCGCTCCTCATTGTGCCGGTTGCCACAATGCCCATCCCGACAGTCCGAAGCGGGACTTCAAGCTCAATGACGTCATGGGTGCGATTGTGGTCAGTATTCAACTGGGTCAGTAAACGCCGGCGAGTAGGAGCCACGATGGCGCTGTGGTCCTGTTGAGAGGATATGAGTGGATAGATACACCGACTGCGACGTTAGCACAGGAAAACTTTGATTGTAGAGCAAGTCCCAGGTCGGAAAGGCGGAAGCTGCCTGTCCAGCAGCCCATCCCTTGTGAGGCCCGACCAGGGCAGGCGAGTCCGGCGGTGAGAGACGACCTCACCGCCGGTTTCGTCGTCGATGTATATACATAAGGAGCAGTTTGGACGAATGGCCGAAGGATCTAAAAGAAGTGTCGAGGTTATGCCTCAAAGGATGCCGGATACCGGGAAGATCTGTCCCGTTTATCTGATTTCAGCAAACCGAGTGGCCAGGTCTCCGGAACACCTCTCATTTGACGAGTACTGAGACTTGGTAGCGAAACGTTACGTTGCGAGTGGTCCAGCGACGAACTTCCCGGCCTTCATCACCCCCAGGATCTTGTCCCGGTCCCGTAGCATCTCAATCCGGCGGAGTGGATCGCCTTTCAGGATCACCAGATCAGCTTCCATTCCTTTGGTCAGGATCCCGACCGAATCTTGGATCCCGATGAGCTGAGCTGCCGTCGCGGTCGAAGCAAGGATGGCTTCCATGGGAGTCATGCCGAGAGCGACCATCCGCTCCAGCTCTTGCGCGTTGTCCCCGTGGTAGTTGAACGGTGTTCCGGCATCCGTACCCATGGCGATGAACAGGCCGCTCCGGTGCGCATGTTTGAAACTCGCGCGGTGACGCTTGGTCATGGCTTTGGCTTTGTCCAACGCGCTTTCCGGAATGCCGCAACCGGGTCTGCATGCCGCGGTGGTCGCCAGCGCCGAAAGGGTCGGGACCATATAGACGCCATACCGCTTCATGAGGGTCGCCGACTCATCATCCAGCAAGGTGGCATGTTCGATCGAACGCACGCCTGCATGAATCGCATTCTTCATCCCGGCAGCGCCGTGGGCATGGGCGGCCACTCGTTTCCCGGCTTGGCGCGCGGCATCGACTGCCGCCGCTAACTCCTCCATCGTCATTTGAGCCTCATCCGGCGAAGTGCCGGGTGTCAAGACCCCTCCGGACGCAATGAGTTTGATGACTCCGGCCCCGGCGGCGACCTGTTCAGCCACAACCCGTCTGACCTGTTCGGTGCCTTCGACTTCCTGACCGATGAACCGGGCATGTCCACCGATCATGCAGATAGCGCGTCCTGCGCCGACGATCCGTGGCCCGGGCATCAGACCGGAGTCGATGGCTTGTTTCAGCGTAAAAATAGAATGATCGCGCGATCCCACGTCGCGCACCGTGGTAAATCCGGCGTCGATCGTCGCCTGTGCATGTCTGGCGGACTTCAGCAGCGTATAGGATGGCTGCTCTGACTCGAGCGTGCCGACCACGTCCGGCTCTCCGCCCAAGCAAAGATGGACATGGCAATCGATGAGACCGGGGATTATGGAGAGGCCGCGGCCGTCGATACGGACGGCCCCTTTGGGAAGTCCGACCTCGCGGCTGTAACCGGCCGCCACGATTTTGGTGCCGCGCACGAGGAGTGTCGCGTCGTGCTGAACCGCTCCTGTTCCATCGATGAGGCGCACGTGATGAATGGCAATCGTCACGGCCTACCGCCCCCCACTATAGGTATGCGCGGCCGCTTGCAGCGCGGCGCCGGGAGTGGACACCCAACCGCGACGAATACCGATTTCCTCCAATGCGTTCAGCAGAGTCAAGACGTTGGCTTCGGTCGAGGATTCTCCCATCAAGCCGATTCGCCAGACCTTTCCTTTGAGAGGGCCCAGGCCGCCGCCGATTTCGATGCCGAACGTCTCCAGTAATTGGGATCGGACGGCTGCCTCATCGATGGAGGCGGGAACTGCGACACAGATGAGGGTGGGAAGGCGGTGATCAGGGTGAGGCAATGGGTCGAGACCGATCGCAGTCAGTCCTGCAAGCAGCGCACGACTGTTCAACTGATGGCGGGCAAAGCGGGTAGGAAGCCCCTCTTTCTCGACCAGGCGCAAGGCCTCCCGCAAGGCATAGAGCATCGAAATCGGCGCCGTATGATGGTAGGCCCGATTATGCTCCGTCCAGTAATCCGCAATAAGAGACAGATCAAGATACCAGCTTTGACAGGCAGAGCGGCGAGTTCTGACGGCGGACAGCGCGCGCTCACTGAGCGTCAACGGAGCCAAGCCAGGCGGGCAACTCAGACATTTCTGTGTCGCGCTGTAACAAACATCGATGCCCCACCGGTCGACTTCCACCGGGATTCCACCAAGCGAGGTGACCGCATCGACGATCAGCAGGGCCTGGTACTCGCGGCACAGGGCGCTGATCGCTTCAAGAGGTTGCCACGCTCCCGTCGAGGTTTCCGCATGGACCAGTGCCACCGCCTTTACCGGACCAGACCGTTGGAATAGCTCCGCCATCGTGTCCGGTTCGATGACCTGACCCCACGGAACTTCCAC
Organism: uncultured Nitrospira sp.; assembly: GCA_964465695.1. Taxonomy (GTDB): domain Bacteria; phylum Nitrospirota; class Nitrospiria; order Nitrospirales; family Nitrospiraceae; genus Nitrospira_D. Next base: position 5,067 of record CAYXKP010000029.1, on the reverse strand, counting down.
TCGAATGGCCGTCCCACCGCAGCGTTCTACGATTGTGGCCAGGCGAGTCCCGAACACACCGTTGACGCCCACGATGACGGCATCTCCCGGTTCAACTACGTTGACCACGGCGGCTTCCATGCCGGCTGACCCGGTTCCGGAGACGGCAATCGTAAATTGGTTGGTCGTCGAAAAGACGCGGCGCAAGAGGATCTGAATGTCATTCATGGCCTTCAAGAATGTGGGATCCAGATGTCCGACGAGAGGAGTTGCCAGGGCTTGTAGTACTCGGGGATGCACGAGGCTGGGGCCGGGCCCTAAAAGCAACCGTCGAGGGGCATGAAAATTCTCCATCACTGAGGGCTCCGTACATCCGCGCGATCAGTATAGCCAAGTCAGGTCGAGGAGGCTATGCGATAATCCTCGTCCGTGAAGCTCTTGTAAGGGCCGCCGGGATGGTCAGGCGGCTGTATCGTCCGAGAACCGCCGGTGGCCAGGCACCCTGATAGCTACTTTGAGGGGGATTCGATGGGGTGCAGGCCCATGCTATAGTCGGCGCCTCATGAGCGACCAAACACTGTCGATTGGACAATTGCCCGATCTCCCGCAGCCCGACCGGTCTGCAGTTCTTGAGCAATCGAATGCCCCGTATGGCTCTCGAATGTCCCTCATTGTGAGCGGAGTATGCGCAGGCATCCTGGTTGTCGCGCTCGGTGTCGTGTTGTGGATGTCGATGACCCTCCCAAAACTCCAGCGATTTGCGGACCCAGATCGCGCGCTTGATCTGATGGTCGGCCGTGTGTTGGATGCACAGGACAGCCTTCGTCGAGCGCCGGAATGGCAGCAGTGGCTGGCCGAGTGGACATTAGGCAACGACGATGACGCCAAGCGGCAAGCCATCCAATGGTACCGGGAACTCGTTGAGACGACGGATGATCCTTTATCCAAGCTTCGACTGGCCATTCTACTCGGGGAATCCGGACAAGAAACGGCGGCACTGGCTGAAGTCAAAGAGCCAAGTCATGGTACGTCGGCATTGCTGTTTGGACGACTGATCGAAGCGGCCTATGGTGCCCAGCCTCTTGATAGGACCCAAGAAATTGAATTACAAGCCGCGTTGGCGGAGGCGTTGCCTGGCGGATGGTTCTATGATCGTCTTGCTGCGCGACTGGCAGCGCGTGCGGGCGATCAAGATCTCCTCGCGACAGTTGAGGGGCAAGGTGTGCTGAGGGCCAATCGGGTTCAGCAATGGATTCGTCCGTTGATCGTGTTTGAGCTGTTTTGCTTGGTTACCGGGTCGGTCATGCTGTGGGGAATAGTGAGACGCAAGAGCCGCAGGAGAGACTTTCTCCGTCTTCATGTGCCCGGCGTTCCGCCGCCATGGTCCGGAGGAACTGCCGCCGCGGTCATCCTTCGCGGCGGGACCTTAGGGGCCCTCACAGCCGTCGTGATTGCATCTGCTGCTTCATCTCAGTCGACTTCATTGCGCGCATTGGCGATTCCCTTAGCCTATCTGCCGCTGCTGCTCCTTGCCTATGTTCAATTGCTCAAGCCGGCCGGTCTCACGTTCCGGAACGGCTTCGGTCTAAGAATCAAGCGAGAGAACCTTGGATACTTGGCCTCGGCCATTCTCGCGGTCGTCGCAGCCGGACTCTGGGGCGAATGGGTCCTGGGGCGGGCCGCCGAGTTCCTCAATTTGAACGACCATTGGACGGAATGGTTCGATCAAGATCTCGTGTGGGGAACTCCGTCCGTCTTGACCGTCAGTGTGCTCGAGTATGTCGTCTTTGCACCGGTCTTCGAGGAGCTTGCATTTCGCGGATTATTGTTCGCGATGCTTCGCCGCCGGTTCCAATTCCTTCCTGCCGCGCTGATGAGCGCGAGTCTCTTTGCCTTGGCCCATGGTTATAGCTTGATCGGATTCATCAGCGTCTTGTGGAGCGGATTTCTCTGGGCCTGGATCTATGAACGGACGGGGAGTCTCATTCCCGGCATGGTCGCCCATGCGACGAACAATTTGCTCGTGTGCCTTACCGTGACGGCTTTGCTTCGTTGACCGAATTTCGCTGTATCAGTTCGAGCGCCTCGAAGAGATCCCCATAATGCAAGCCTGCACCATCCAATTCCAGCAACTCGCACATCCGCCGGTTCAACACCCGCTTCCCCGTTGAGTCGAACACCTGAGAATGAGAGGAGCGAATTTTCCATCGTTGCTCCACCGTCTGACAGATTTCCATCCAGGTCCTCGGATGACCGTCGCTGATGTTGTAGACACCGCCGGAGTCGGCATGTTTGAGGGCTGCGAGGCAAGCTGCAGCCAGATCCTCGACATGGATGAGATTGACATATTTGTGTGACGGAGCCACGCGGCCTGTCTGGATCCAGTCGACAGGATTGCGTCCTGGTCCATAGATCCCTGCGACTCGTAATACCGTGGCTCCATAAACGTTTCGCAATAATTCCTCACCTTGCACACGAGGTTTTGACAGGTCCACGTCGGCTGTTTCGTCCACCCAGGGTGGAGGGTATGCAGCTGAGGCGCGGTGGTCGTAGGCGGAGGTACTGCCGAGGACCACCAGTCGGCGGGTCCGTAGCGATACAGCCTCAGCGAACTGCCGAACCGACTCGATCGGTGTTGCGGGAAAGCACCATACAATATCGGCTGATGTCGGAATGGCCTGCCACGTTTCAGGCCGTGCCAAGTCGAATCGTATCCGCCGATCCGGGCTCAGATGTGCGAGATGCTGATCCGGATTCCGGCTGCTGGCGAAGACGTGCGTATACCGGTGCCGGGCAAGCGGCAGGAGAAACTTGGCGGTGTAACCGGATCCGAGAATGACGAGTGCCTGCTGCAAGGCTCGACTGACGCTCCGTGACTGGTCGGCACGCAGTGTGCCAGCGGGAATAGACCCGCGTCCAACAAAAAAATTCATTTCATTTGGTGTACGTATTTCTTCGTGCTATACGAGGATTACATATTCGTATAAGCCAAACAAAGGACATCCTATGAGGAACACACGAACGTTGTCATGGTTTCTGTTGCCGGTGTTGCTGATGTTGGCGGGTTGCCCGAGCAGCGGTGGAGGGGATGGAGGGTTCGGAGCGGCACCAAGCAGTGTGGCTGTTTCACCGAACGGTAGTTTCCTTTATGTGGCCAACCGTGGATTGGATAGTGTGTCTGCCTTCTCAGTGAGCGGCGCTGGAGCGTTAACGCCGGTCACCGGGTCACCATTTCCAGCCGGGACGAATCCCAGCAAGGTGACGGTTTCACCGAACGGCAACTTCCTTTATGTGAGCAACCAAGGTTCGAACGATGTGTCGGCCTACACGATCGGAGGGACTGGAGCCTTAACGTCAATCACAGGTTCCCCATTTACTGCCGGGACAGCTCCGAGTGGCGTGACGGTCTCACCGAACGGCAGCTTCCTCTATGTGAGCAACCAA
>CAYXKP010000029.1:0-1544 GCA_964465695.1 uncultured Nitrospira sp. | reverse complement strand
CGAGTGGCGTGACGGTCTCACCGAACGGCAGCTTCCTCTATGTGAGCAACCAAGGTTCGAACAATGTGTCGGCCTACACCATCACGACCGGGACGGGCGTTCTGGTGCCGGTGGCTTCAGGCGCGGGCAACCCGTTTGCGGCGGGGACAAGTCCGAGTGGCGTGACGGTCTCACCGAACGGCAGCTTCCTCTATGTGAGCAACCAAGGCTCGAACGATGTGTCGGCCTACACCATCACGGCTGGGACAGGTTTATTGACTCCTATTACAGGGTCACCGTTTTAGATGGAGGATCATATAGCTCCTAGCGGAGCCGGTCTCATACGAACTACCCTGGTCGGCATCGAAACATCCAGTCCATCATCAGTCTTTTACCAGTAGATCGGCAGCCCACGGTTCGTCAATGCACCGCGGGCTGCTTCTGCAGGAAGACGCCTCGTAAAGTAGCGGTCCCCACGTCTTTCAGACCGACCACGGAGGATGACGTATCACCGATCGTCCCGTATGCCGTTGTCACTGCTTTGTCGGAGTGGTATAAACCGGAACATGGTTTGCCGAAGAGTTTTCAGAGTGTTGAAGGTGTACAAGGTGCTGGTGGCATGGATCATTCCATTAGCGCTGTTTCCGTCTGGATGTGGAGATGGAGGTGGAGGAGAGGGCGGGTTCGGTGGGACCGGGACAATCGGAGGCGCAGGGACGACATCCATCATGTATGTCACCAATAGCGGCTCCGGTAACGTGTCAGGATACAGCATCAATGCCGCAACCGGCGGGCTCTCCGCGCTGCCTGGATCTCCCTTTGCGAATGTCTCGACTCCTTCGGCCATCGCCGTTTCATCCAATGGGTTCTTCGCCTTTGTGACCAACAGCCAGGCGAATACCGTCACGGCGTTCAGGGTCGGCACGGATGGTGCGTTATTGCCCGTATCGCCCACTCCGGCCAATCCGAATCCGGCGCCGGTTGGTACGGCACCGAGAGCAGTGGCAATCTCCCGCGATTCACGATTCCTGTACGTCGCGAACAGCGGATCCGATAGTGTGACCGTCTTCGATATCGGCACTGCCGGAGTCCTGACGCTTGTTCCGCAGGCCCCGGGAAACCCCAATCCCGTCGCCGCCGGGGGTTCCTCGCCTATCGCGCTCGCAATCTCTCCGACCGGACGGTTTCTCTACGTGGCCAACAGTACATCCAACACCGTGACGGCATTTCAGATCGAAACATCCGGGCTCCTCACGCAGGTGCCGTCGGCCGGGCCCGGCACGAATCCTATCTCGGTCGGTGGGACAGGGCCCACAGCGCTCGCTATGTCTTCGACCGGGCAGTTTCTGTATGTGACCAACGGCGCGTCCAACACGATGACGGCATTTCGGGTCGAGACATCCGGATTATTGACACTGGTGCCGCCCGCCGGCTCCAATCCGAATCCGTTTCCCACCGGTGGAACCGCTCCGAACGGCATCGCGGTCGCATCGAATGGGGCATCTCTCTATATTGCGAATGGGGGAGGGAACGTGTCGACGTTCACGATCGGAAGTAACGGCCTG
>CAYXKP010000028.1:0-36365 GCA_964465695.1 uncultured Nitrospira sp. | reverse complement strand
GACGAAATCGCCAACCCGGCCGGCGCGGAACAAGTGATGGAAGACATCGCGGCAAGCGAAAGTCTCGACCAGCTGGCACATGAGCTGGACGAGCCGCAAGACTTACTGGATGCCACCGACGAGGCCCCCATCATTCGATTGGTCAACTCGGTGCTGTTTCAGGCCGTTCGGCAGCGCGCGAGCGACATCCACTTCGAATCGTTCGAACGAGGGTTGGTGGTCCGATACCGCATCGACGGCGTCCTGTACCCGGTTCTGACGCCGCCGAAACATTTGCAAGCCAGCATTATCGCGCGCTTGAAGATCATGTCCGGTCTCAACATTGCCGAGAAGCGCTTGCCGCAAGACGGCCGGTTCGCCATTCGGACCTCCGGAAAAGATGTCGACCTTCGGGTCTCCGTTTTGCCGACCTCCCATGGCGAGCGGGTGGTGTTGCGATTGCTGGAGAAAGAAAATCGTCTTCTGAATCTCTCCGAGATGGGATTCTCGAAAGAACGGCTGGCTGTAATCCATCAGCTGATTCAACTCGCGCACGGGATTATTCTGGTCACGGGTCCCACGGGCAGCGGCAAGACCACGACGCTCTATGCCGCCTTGAGCCACATCAATGCACCGGATAAAAACATCATCACGGTGGAAGATCCGGTGGAGTACCAACTGCTCGGCATCGGGCAGATGCAGGTGAACCCGAAGATCAACTTATCATTTGCCGCCGGACTGCGCTCGATTCTCCGGCAAGACCCCGACGTCATCATGATCGGCGAGATTCGCGACCGAGAAACGGCGGAGATCGCCATTCACGCTTCGCTGACCGGACATCTGGTGTTTTCCACCCTGCATACCAACGACGCCGCCAGCGCCGCGACGCGTCTCATCGATATGGGAATCGAGCCGTTTCTGGTCGCCTCCTCGGTCGTCGCGGTCCTCGCCCAACGACTGCTGAGACGGATTTGTCCGGACTGCAAGCGTCCCTATAACCCGAGCGAAGAAGAACTCAGCCGCTTGGACCTGGCGCCTGGTTCCGGCGTCACCCTCTACCGAGGGGCCGGCTGCGCAGCCTGTTCCCAGACCGGGTACCGGGGCCGTACCGGTATTTTTGAGCTCATGGTGCTGGACGACGAGATCAGGCGGCTCATCGGGAGCAAAGCCGACTCCACCGCAATTAAACAAGCGGCGGTCGCCAAGGGCATGGTGACGTTAAAGCAGGAAGGGGCCGAGCGAGTCATTCAAGGCCATACCACGCTGGAAGAAGTCATGCGGATCACTCAACAGGAAATCGACGTCGAATAATGCGGCACCGATGTGACCGCTCCATCCTATCGGTTCTATCTTGGATTGTCCGGCGCCGCTCGGCCAAGCCCGAGGCTTTCGGAGTCGGCTGATCATGCCGGTCTATCAATACCAGGGATACCGAAACGACGGGGGAGCTGCGACCGGCATCATTGACGCGGAGAACGTCAAAGTCGCCCGACTCAAACTGAGGAAAGAGGGCGTCTATCCGACCGATGTCGTCGAGCAGGGCCAAGCACCGAGTCGATCTCAAGAGAAAGCCCGCAGCCGCGCCGAGCGATCCATCGGCCGATCGACCACCCTCACCTCAAATGACCTGGCCCTGATCACCAGGCAATTTGCGACATTGCTGGTGGCCGGGCTCCCGTTGGTCGAAGCCCTCGGCGTCTTGGTGGACCAAACCGAGAAGAAACCCATTAAGGCACTCCTGGCTGATATCCGGGAGCAAATCCGTGGCGGGAAAGCGTTGAGTGCCGTCTTGGAGACATACGAGAAAGACTTTTCCCCGATCTATGTTCACATGGTACGAGCCGGCGAGGCCAGTGGAGCCCTGGATCAGATTTTGTTCCGGCTCGCCGAGTTCTTGGAGAAACAGCTCGCCCTGAGGAACAAGGTCACCAATGCGATGCTCTACCCCATCATCATGCTCGTCATCGGGTCGGTGATCCTCTTTTTCCTCATTACGTTCGTCGTCCCCAAGATTACGCTCGTGTTTGCTCAACAGAAACAAGCACTGCCATGGCCGACGGTCGCTTTGATGTCGGTCAGTCAGTTCTTTGCCGACTACTGGATGGTAGTGGTGGGGCTCATGCTCGGAGTCCTCTATGCGGCGCGGCGCTTCATTCGGACCGGAGCCGGTCGCATGATGGCGGACCGGTTCATACTCAAGTTGCCATTGATCGGAGACGTCGCGCGGATGGTGGCGATATCGAGACTCACCAGCACCCTGTCCACGATGTTGGCGAGCGGAGTTCAATTGCTCGACGCGATGGACGTCTCGAAACGCGTCATGAACAATCGGATTCTTGAAGAAACGGTTGAAGCGGCACGGCAGAACATCCGCGAGGGAGAGACGATCGCCGATCCGTTAAAGCGGAGCGGCGAATTTCCGGCCCTGGTCACCCATATGATCGCGGTCGGTGAAAAAAGCGGTGAGATGGAGGAGATGTTGCGCCGAGTCAGTCAAATCTACGACGGTGAGGTGGAGCGGGTCATCACCCGCTTGACCTCGCTCATGGAGCCGATCATGATCCTTGCCATGGGCGCCATTGTTCTCTTCATCGTCGTCGCGATTCTCCTGCCCATCTTTGAAATGGGTCAGATGATTCGATAGGCGGACGAGACCCGCGGGGTCCGCACAATGAAAATGACAAAGGGGGACTAACGATGATTGATTCGGTTAAGCGGAAGGAGCACACGATGCCGACCGGCGAACGGATCTCCTTCCATCGCGCCGTGGCCCACCTCGTACAGCGAGTGTCCGGAAATTCCGCCGGCTTCACGTTCATCGAGATCATGGTCGTCGTAGCCATCTTGGCCATTCTCGCGGCTCTCGTCGTCCCGCGCATCATGGGCAGGACGGACGACGCCAAGCGCACGGCGGCCAAAGTCCAGATAAGAAATATCGAGGGAGCGCTGCAGCTCTACAAACTGGATAACGGTGTCTATCCCACGACGGAGCAGGGCCTCAAGGCGCTCGTCGAAAAACCCTCCGTCGGTGTGATTCCGAAGAAATGGAAAATCGGCGGATACTTGCCGAAGCTGCCGGAAGATCCCTGGGGCAATCCGTACAAGTATCTCAGTCCCGTTCAAAAAGGAGATTACAAAGTGGAATATGAAATCACGTCTCTCGGGACGGACGGCGAAGTGGGCGGTGAAGGCGTGAACGCCGATATCACGAATTGGAACCTCGACAAAGAATAGCAGGATGCTGAAAAAGTCTGCCAGCGGCGTTCTCGCCTCGCTCAGAGGCTCAACGTACCACCGGGTAATAGCTGCAGGCGCAGCGTGGGGCGGGTGGGTGAAAATGATTACGCCTCGCTTGGGACACTGCCGGCTCACCGCCTCGCCGGCGCGCACAGACGTGGCGCTCTTTCTTCATCGCGCCGTGCGCCTCGCTGCGGCCTTACTGGACAGCCTTTTTGAGCATCCGCTCTCCCCTCACGCTCCACGCTTCACGTTTCACCCCTCACGCTCTTCCGGAGGCTTCACCATCCTGGAAATGCTGATGGTCTTGTTTCTTCTGACCGTGGTCGTGGTCATCGTCCTCCCTCGGATCAGTCTCGAGGAGGATCTGAGCTCCACCGGACGGAAACTCATCGGTGTCCTTCGGACCTTTCAAGGACTGGCGGCCACGAGCCAACAACCCGTGAAGCTCTATCTCGATTTAGATCAAGGGACGTACTGGATGATGCTCGTAGAAGGCAAGGAAGAGCGGCTGCCGTTTGATCCGGCTTGGAAGACCCCTCGCTCGTTGCCTGAGTCGATCCGATTTACGGAAGTCTCCATCGGGCCGGATAAACATTTTACGGGGCGAGTCGACGTGTCTTTCTTCGCCAATGGACGGATTGAACCGGTCACGATGTATCTGATGGATACGAAAAATAATCTCTTGGGACTGGCGGTCGATTCATTGACGGGAGGGATTCGTGTCAGCGACGAACGGCTCGACCCGCCGCCTAATCGGTTCATCCCCGACCGAGTCCGGCTTTTGTTGAAGCCGAACAATCACGCAGGCGGGCCGCCGAGAGGATCGTTTCCGATTCAGCAGTAGATCGTGATGGGTCAAAAGGGACACCAAATCAAGTGTGATGAAGATGGCTTCACGCTGCTCGAGGTGCTGCTCGCCATCACCTTGCTCGCCATCGCACTCCCGATTCTTCTTGGCCTCAGAAATTTCGACCTGGGACTTCAGGAGCGAGCTGCCGAGCTGACTGCCGCCACGCTGTTGGCCCAGGAAAAACTACTGGAAACGGAACTCTCGGGCCAATATGCCATCGGGGAAAGCACGGGAGATTTTCCCAACGTCCCGCTTGGAGCACACACCACCATGCAGGCGGTCCCAAGAGCCATCGGATACAAATGGAAACGTACCATCGCACCCACTCCACTGGAGCTGATCCGAGAGATTCGGATCAAGGTGTCGTGGCTGCGGGGTGAGCTGGAAGAAGCGGTAGAGGTCAGCACGTATGTCTTCGCCGGCCGTCTCACCTTCTAAACGGGAAGCGGGCTTTACGCTCGTAGAGGTCTTGGTCGCCGTAGCCTTGCTGGGCATGATCGGAACCATGGTTTTTGGATCGCTTGTCATGACGACGAGAGCCGTCGAAGCCGGTCGAGATCACGCGGCGAAGGAACAGGCGATCAGAAGGATATTGCGCCTCATGGCCGAGGAAATCTCCCTCAGTAAACGCAATTCCATGTACCCCTGGGTGGGAACGAACGGGACACAAGACGGGCAACCGGCCGACACCCTGGCTTTTCTCGCGATGAGTCAAGACGTGAGTTCCCCGGCCGTCAAGGAAAGCGAGACCGTTCGCGTGGTGTACACGCGTGAACGTGATCGTCTGATTCGGTTCGTCCGCAGAAATCTCTATACGCTCACCGATACCAATGAGTCGTTGGATCAGATGGAGCTGGCGGATCGCGTCCAGGCCTTCAATATCCGATATTACGACGACCAAAACCGCATTTGGATGGATGAATGGCCGTCGGTCCAAAAACTCCCCAAAGCCTTGTTGATTGAAGTCACGTTTCAATATCCCGATGCCGATCCTTGGACGGTGCGGCAATGGGTGGCGATCGGCACATCATGACCATCAAATGGCCGGAGGCGTGGCGGGAGATCCTGGCTTGGACGGCAGGTGGAGTCTGTATTTTGGTGCTGTGTTTGATGGCGACGTTTCCGTATGGAATGCTCCAGACGCGGGTCGTTGCGGAACTCACGCGAGCTACCGGCATGGAAGTCCGAGTTGCCGAGTGGACCATGGGGCTCCCACCAGGCCTTGAGTGGCACAATGTCACCTTGTCGCCACCACATTGGACTCCGATCCAGTTGGCTGTGCTGCAGGCCAAACTCGGAGTCACGAAAGCGTTGGGCGGCACGCTTGGACTGGAGATCGTCGCAAAGCTGGATCATCCCTCTTCCCCAACAGGTTTCGCCAAAGGCACGGTCACCGCCTCATCCCTTTCGTTGGAAGGCCCCGTTACGATCAAGGGACAGGTTCAACAAGTTGATCTTTCCAGAGTCCTCCGCCACTATGTCACACACGGCACGCTCAATGGAGATTTCTCTCACCGAATCGATTCCGGCCGGGCGACCTCCAGCGCGACAAAAGGAGAGGGGACGTGGACAGCCGAGGCGACGGATCTGGTTATCGATCAAATTCCTGTTGGAAACGGACGGACGCTGTCGCTCACATTCAGCAAGGTCTCGGCGGGACTTGCATGCCGAGACCTCCGCTGCGACGTGACGCAACTGAAAGGCGATGGAATCGATGGCTCCTTTACGGGGGAAGGACACATCACCATCCAGCAACCGATGCAGCAGAGCCAACTGAACCTTACGGTGACGGTCGTCCCCGGCCCTGGATTTGCGTCGAAAGCTGGAACACTGGGCATCCCCTCGCCGCCTCCGGGAACGCCCATGACGGTCAAGATCGTAGGAACCTTGGCACAGGCAAGGATTGCATTGTAAAGTACGGCGGAGCAAGGAGACTTCCGGTTGAAAAGTGAGAACGAGCAGCCTGAACTCGATCCTTCGAACCAGTCAAGTCGGACTCCGGAATAGCAGGACGAATCCATGGCCATTGTGAACGAATGTGTCGGTCTGGACATCGGACAAACGGGCTTGAAAGCCGTACGTTTCCGTCGCCGCCTGAGCGGGAGCGAAACGATCGATTATTTTCAACATCCCATGCCGTTTGCGCGCCCTGAAGATCTCGAACCGGCTCGACGTGTGCAGTCGCTTCGCGGATTCCTCTGGCGGAACGGACTCTATGGCACAGACCGGTTGGTGACGGCGATTCCTTGCCAGGACCTTTTCGTCAGAACCCTATCGTTCCCCTTCAAGGACTCCGCCAAACTCGCCCAAGTCGTCCCGTTTGAGGTTGAGAATCTTGTCCCGATGCCGCTCGAAGACCTGGCGGTCGGAAGCTTGGTATTGCCGCCTGGGCACGGGGCGGAAAGCACGTTACACGACAGTAAGGCGGAAGTCCTGGTTACGGCAGCACCGCGTGACAAGGTTGCGGAGCATCTCCGGTTTCTGGCCCAGGCCGATGTGGAGCCATCGGCGATCAATGTCGACGCGATGGCCCTCTTCTCCGTGACTCAATATCTGCAGGAAGAAGGGGCGGCCGTACCGCAAGACTTGGCCATTATCGACGTCGGCGCGTCCAAGACCACGCTCTGCCTGGTGCAAGGGGGACGTCCTCTGGTCCTCCGAACGATCTTGTGGGGCGGCAACCATCTGACGCATGCTTTGGCCGTTCGATACGCTTCTAGTTTCCCAGAGGCGGAGCGTCGGAAGCGCACGATGGCCGTAGACGAGGTATCCGGTTTATTGGAGCCGATTTTGAAAGAACTCCGCATCACTTTGCAGGCCCATCTGGGGAACGAGCGCAACCGCTTGACGCACTGTTGGGTATGCGGGGGAGGGGCAAAGTTACAAGAAATCGGCGGCTACATTTCTCGGCAATTGGGGCTCTATCCGGTGGGACCTCGCCAGGGGTTCGGACCTGAAACTCCACGGGCCTTTTCCATCGCGTTCGGTTTGGCGATTCACCCCAAAATCATCCGGCCACGATGGCGGTTCAAATCAAGTTCCCAGGAACTAGCGCTGGATCTCAAAAGCGTAGCCGATACCGCCTCTACGGGAACCGTCACGACTCAACGAGACCGTCGCCTGGCGATCGCCGCCGGGCTGGTCCTCACCGTCTTGGCGATTGTCGATTTCTCGATTCACTTCATGTTGCAGGATCAGCGGGTGGCTCGCCTAAAAGCCGCTCTGCAGAATCAATACGAGCAATTTTTTGGTCCTGGTGCCGCTCCGGGGGAAGAGCTCGATCAAGCTCAGTACCGCATCGGGGTCCTGGACAAATCGCTCGGTGTCGTCGATACCGCGGACGGAAAAGTGTTGCAGACCCTCTCAACATTCGTAAAACAACTGCCGCCTGGAACCATGGTGAAGGTGCGCGAGCTGACCGTAGACGGAGCGTCCATTCTCATGGAGGGTGAGACCACTTCTTTTGACGCGGTGGAACGACTCAAGCAAACCCTCGCATCGAGTTCCCAATTGAAGGATGTCGCGGTGACGGAAACTCGGGTGGGTGCGGGTCCCAATCAAGTCGTTTTTAGAATCGCGGTGACGGTGGAAAAATCATGACGCAGAGTCTCCGAGAACGCTGGCGTCACATGTCGCAGCGTGAGCGTACTCTCGTGCTGGCAGGCGGGATCCTGCTCGGACTCAGCCTCCTCTTTATTCTGATCGTCGATCCTCTCTTGGACTCCCTTGATCGTCTCCAGCGCCAGCAAGTTCGAAAGCAAAAAGACCTGGCTGAATTGGCGGTGCTCGGCCAAGCGTACCTCTCAAAGCGGGACCGATTAACCAAAGCTGAAAGCCGCATGCCGGCGGCCAACAGCCATTTCTCCCTGCTGACGTTCATGGAAGAAGCGGCCACCAACGCCCATGTTCGCGAGCGCATCACCGGTATGCAACCCCAGCGACAATCGCTGGCACAAGGCTACGAGGAAACGGCTGTCGATCTTCGACTGGAGGGCATCCAATTGCCAGACTTGTTGGCATTACTCGTGGCCATCGATCAAGCTCCTTATGATCTTCAGGTTCGCCATCTGCAGATCCGCCCGAAATTCGACAATCCCGTCAGCATCGATGCGACCGTTCGGGTCCTGAGCTATGCCAAAAGCTGACGAACGAGGTGTCGCGCTGCTCTTGGCGCTCCTGGTGCTGACGATCCTGACCGCTCTGATTCTTGAATTCGATGCGGAAGCACGCCGCGAGTACCGAGCCGCCGCCGCCTTTCGGGACGACTATAAAGCAGGGATGCTGACCCGAGCCGCCGTGCAGGCCGCCCGAGCCGTGCTGCTGCAGGACCTCATGCGCGAACGGATGACCGGTCAGAAATTCGATGGACCGACCGATATCTGGGCCATGCCGATCAAAAATTTTGCGATCGGGGACGGATTTCTCACCGCACAGATCCAAGATGAAACGGGGAAATTCAACCTGAACGACCTCGCGTCGACCTCGGGGGGCGATATCGAACAGAAGAAGAAAGTCGCCCGAGCCAAGCGATTGTTCGAGCTGCTGAGAGTCAACCCAAACCTCGTCGATGCGCTGATCGATTGGATGGATCAAGATGAAGTGCCTCAGCCGGCAGGTGCCGAGAGTCTGTACTATCAATCGCTCAGGCCGCCGTATCGTTCCGCGAATAGTCCGCTACCAGGACTGGGAGATCTCCGGCTCATCAAGGGGTTCACGCCGGAGATCATCGAGCGGATTACCCCCTACGTGACGGTCTTCCCGCAAGAGGGAGGAGCACCGATGAATATTAACACCGCCGATCCCATCGTCCTTCAGACCCTGGATCCAAGCGTCACCCAAACCGTCGCAATGGAGATCGTTCAAGGACGTCCCTACAAGACGAAAGTGGAGCTGGATAGAGTCGGGAGCTTCCAAGAAATCGGTAAAGTGTTGCGGGCGGCGAACGACTACGATATCAAGTCCGACTATTTCTCTGCGCGTCTCGCCGTGACCGTGAATGAGACGACGAAGACCGCTTGGGTCGTCTTGAAGCGAGATGCCAGCAAGGGTGAGAGTACCGTCGAGTACCTGAGGATGCTGTAGTCGGCGTGTTCCGTGAGAACGGAGCTGGAGGCTTTTTCAACATCCTCCGCGCGACACCGTGATCGTCACTTCATTGCCCCGCTCGTTGTACGCCAAGCTCGGGAAAAACGATCGAGCCAAAAAGATTCCCCGGCCGTTGACGTCTTCCGACTCACAGACTTCATGTGATCGCGTGAGCAGACTCCGCCATTTGAAGCCTTTACCCTCATCGGTGATCCGATACGTCAAGTTGTTTGCATCCTTGTCGTAGAGCGTATGAATGATCACCCGACGATCTCTCAGTCGTGCTTGAGCGAGCCGACGGGCGAGCAATTCCTCATAGCGGCTCTCTGTGAGAGCCTCCTGCTTTTCCCTGTAGGCAATTTCCAGATTCCCATGCTCGACGGCGTTAAAGAGCAATTCTTGCAGCGCTCCACGCAGATGCAGCCGTCTGATCGGAGGCAGGTTCGAGGCCGTGGTCTTGATGAGCCATGAGATCACCCCTGGGATATGCGTCGGATCGGAGTCAACGGTCAATCGATACTCGGATCGGCTGAGTCCCGGGATGTCCGCAAGGTCTCCGGGCAGGAGATTCCGAGCGCGTTGCAACGCGTGCGCCAGCTCTTCTTCGGTCACGGGCTTGTGAAGATAATCGGCGGCTCCGACCCGAAGCGCCTGTACGATCATGAGTTCAGGCGCATCCCTGGCCATAACGATCACGGGACAGAGTTCATGCCTGGCCCTCAACTCCTTCAGCAAGGTCAGGCCCGCTGCCTCGGGAAGAAACAGGTCGGTGATCACAATGTCCGGCGCCGCGATGTCAATGGTGGTCAACGCGGTGGTCGGGTCGGACGCAGCAACGACCGAAAATCCTCTGCCTTGCAGCTGTTCCGCAATGCGCGCCTGAGTATCCGGGCAGGGATCGATCACCAGGAGATGTTCGGACGGCATGAGCATATTCATGCGGCGATTCCTTTGCCGTGGACCTGCCGGAGAGCCGACAAAAGGCGCAGGAGTTCCCGCTCCAATATGGCGTACAACTCTCCCGCATCCTGTAGATTTCCTTCTTTTGCCGCGGCTTCGAGGTCTTTACAGGCCTGGAGGACGGCGGGAGCGCAAAATTGGAGAATCGCACCTTTCAGTCGGTGACTGGCCCGCGCCAGACCTACGGCGTTCCGAGAATCCAGCGCAGCGCGGGCTTCGGCTAAGTCCTTCGGACCTTGCTCCACAAACAGCTCAACGATCATCTGAAAGGTTTCTCTGTCGTCATCCAAACGAGCCAGGGCCTCCTCCAAGCTGAAGGTCGGGTCTTGGTCCATGGTTTTCATCCCTCTTGAAGCAGTTACACGGCTATTTCCACACCCATCAATGCCACATCATCCGGAAACCGTTCATGACCCTGCCATCGAATGGATTCTGCGATGGTCCTTGACACCGCTTCCGCAAGAGGTCGATCCCCGAATCGGCGGATCGTCTCGTCCAAGCGCACTTGTCCCCACAGTTCGCCGGTCCGATCCGGCACTTCGTAGAGACCGTCGCTCAGCAAGTACAGCCGGTCACCGGGGGCGATAGGGAGCTCCACCGTGACGTAGGTGGTCGAGTGATCGAAACCAAGCGGCAGACTTGGCTGGGCCATCCAGCAAGTCTCGCCGGATCGGCGATGAAGAAGCGCCCCGTTGTGCCCGGCTGTCGCGTAAGAGAGGGTATGGCGCCGGAGGTCAAGACTGACGAACACGATCGTGAAATAGTGTCCATTTTCCGTGAGAGGAAATTGCCTATTCGCTTCCGTCAGGATGGCGCCCGGATCATTCGAGCCGACATGGTGCAGCAAACTGTCTCTGCGCAGAAAGGTTGAAAATGAGGCGGATCGCAGCGCCGGTGAGACACCGTGGCCAGACGCATCCAACAGATACAGCCCCAAGAAGTCGTCACTCCACTGAACGATGTTGAAAAGATCGCCTCCCAACGTGAGCGAGGGCCGATAGGTGTGAACCAGCTGCACGCCCGGCACGACCGTCCCCGAGGCCGGAAGCAGCGTTTCGACATAGCGGGCCGCAGACTGGAGTTCCCGTTCGAGCACCTCCTGCTTCGTTCGGATCTCCTCCGTGACATGCTCCAATCTCTTGATCAACGCCGATGAACGCATCCCGGCCTGAACTCTTGCCATGACTTCGTATTTGCTGGCGGCCTTACTGAGAAAGTCATCGGCTCCACGGGCCAGTCCCTCCGCGATCTGCTCTGGCTGATCATGACTGGTCATCATGAGAATCTGGCTCGATAAGAGGTCCGGATCTTGGCGTATGACTTCGCAGAAAGTGGGTCCGTCCATTTCCGGCATCATCCAATCCAAAATGGTCAAATCGGGCCGCTCTCGCCTGAGCGCTTCCAATCCGGCCTTTCCATCCTCGGCTTCGATCACGCGGTAACCGAGCCGTTTGAGTCGAGCCGCCAAGGCCATTCGTGCGGTAGGCTCATCGTCCACGACCAGGACGGTACGCATCCCGTCCTCCACGACGTTGCGGAACGTTGTCACTTCGGCTGGAGTCGCCATCGTAGAGAACTCGACCCGCTAGGCTGCGCGCTGGTGTCCGGCCAATGCATCTTGTTCATTGTCATAAACCGGGATGAGTTTCTGAATGTTGGCCAGGCTCATGATTTCGCGCACGTAACTTTGCGGCTTCAACATGCTGACCTTTCCTTGGCTCAGTTTGAAGTTCTGGGAGACAAGCGCCAGCAAGCCGAGCCCGGAACTGTCGACAAATCGGACTTCGGCCATGTTCAAGATCAGATGCCGACAGCCCTTCTGCCGAATCGTCTCGACGGCCGTCTTGAATTGTTCACGATTCGCATACGTCAAATCTCCCGTCATTTCCAGAACCACACCGTTCGGGACAGGGCGCTCCTTGGTATGCATCGCCATGAGTGTCTCCTCCTTTCGGGTTCCTTGCAATCCGCTCGGCTTTCACGCGGCCCGAGCTTCAGCCGCCGCTTCCTCCGTCGGAAACACTGCGATCATCTTATCGATATTGGCCATCTCCAAGACCTGCTTCACGGTGCCCTGTGGGCCCACAAGGCTGATTCTCCGTTCCTCGACCGAGAACTGTTGAGACGTCAAGGCCAGGAGACCCAGTGCGGAACTATCCATATACGTCGCCTCGTGCAGATCAACGATAAGATGTCGGCCGCCGGACGCTCGAAACGCCGTCACTGCGGAAGAAAAGTCTTTGCGGTTGCGATGCGTGAATACATCATCGACATGAATCACGGTTGCGTCGCGCCGAATACGTGGGGTGATCGGCATAGTAACTCGACTCCTCAGCGGCTCACGTGCGCCAGTATGGCACCGGCGATATCGTCCAACGGCAGAATTTTGTCAACGGCGCCTATTTTGATCGCTTCCTTCGGCATGCCGAACACGACACAGCTCGCTTCGTCTTGAGCAATCGTAAACGCCCCGGCCTGTTTCATCGACAACATTTCTTTGGCCCCATCGCCTCCCATCCCGGTCAGAATGACTCCCACGGCATTCGCCCCGGCGTGGCGGGCCACTGAAGCAAACATGACGTCCACCGACGGCCGGTGACGATTGACCGGAGGCTCTTGATTGACCTGCACCGTATACCGAGCCCCGCTCCTTACCAATGTCATATGGAAATTCCCCGGAGCGACAAGAGCATGTCCCGGCAACACACTGTCTCCGTCTTGTGCTTCCTTGACCGCAATCCGACAGAGGCTGTTCAACCGACCTGCCCATGTCTTCGTAAATCGTTCCGGCATATGTTGCGTGATCAGGATGGGCGGCGTATGCGGCGGAAGACGTCCCAAGATCTCCTTTACAGCCTCTGTCCCTCCGGTGGAAGACCCGATCGCGATGATCGTATCGGTCGTTTTGATCATGGCGGTGGACGCTGAAGAACTGGTTGTCCGATCAACTCTGCTTCCATTCTGCCCCCTGATCCGAGCCACTGAAGCGGCTTTGATCTTGGCGATGAGGTCTTGTGCGATCTCCTCCATGCCCTCACGCAAGTCGATCTTGGGTTTAGTGATGAAATCGACTGCGCCGAGTTCCAAAGCCCGCAGGGTCGTTTCGCAGCCGGCTTCCGTCAACGAGCTGACCATCACGACCGGCATCGGGTGGCCCCGCATCAACTTCTCGAGAAAAGTGATCCCGTCCATCTTGGGCATTTCGACATCGAGGGTGAGCACGTCCGGATTCAGCGCCTTGATTTTTTCCCTCGCGATATACGGATCCGGTGCCGATCCGACGACCTCGATCTGCGGATCTTTTGCGAGCAACATGGCAAGCACTTGCCGCATCAGCGCCGAATCATCGACCGTCAAGACGCGAATCTTTTTCATTCATCCCTTACACGACGCATACATATGGTGCTGCGAGCCGATTCCCCACGCGCCTCACCCCATTTAGAAAAGCGTGACTTCTTCCTCCGCCGCTTGTTTGGGCGTTTGAATCTTGGCGGCGTACTCTTGCTCCCGGACCTCAATTGTTCGGTTCTTAAGCCGCTGCAATTTTTTCAGCAAGACCTTTCCCGATTCGGTGAAGTAATACACTTTGCGCGGATACACATCGCCCAAATCAGTCTTACAGGCGGATAGTCCTTCGACTTTGAGATACTCCAAGACCCATTCGGTATTTCGAGCGCCCACATCGATGTTGCCCTCATAAATTTTACCGGCGCCGAACAGTTTCACCTCCAAACGATTCTTAACGCCCCCCCGTTTGAGAATCCCGTTGATCAGGGACTCCATGGCATAGGAGCCGTATCGGGTGGATTCTCCCCATGAGTCACAGCCTTCCTCCTTCGGCTTCGGCAACATAAAATGATTCATCCCGCCTACGCCGGCAATCGGATCGCGGACACATGCCGAAATGCATGAACCGAGGACGGTGTACACGATCATGGGATCGGCACTCACAAAATATTCACCGGGGAGGATGGACGCGATCTCATGAGGAAACCGGTTGTCCCGCATGCGTCGAATATGAGCGAATTGATCGAGCTCCCCCTGAGGCACTGCTCAACACTCCTTCCGATAGATCGTGGGCGCCAATGATACGAAAGGATGATTCACCCACTGCAGGCTTTCAGAGTGCCCGATCAACAAATATCCACCGGACTTCAAATATCGATGGAACTTATTGACCAGCCGTTCCTGTGTTGGACGATCGAAGTAAATCATGACGTTCCGGCAGAAAATCACATCGAGGGGGGTCTTAATGGGAAACCGTTCATCCATGAGATTGAGTCGACGGAATTGAATGATCTTCGTCAAATGCGGCTTCACTTTGAACTGTCCCAGATGGTCTCCTCGGCCTCTGAGAAAGTGCCGCTTGAGGATCTCTTGCGGCACACCGCGAAAGCGGTCTTCCTCGTACAGACCCGCCGCCGCCTTGGCCAATACTCGGGCTGAAAGATCCGAAGCAAGTATCCTGAAATCCCACCGGTCAGGATTCTGCGCATGTTCGAACAGCGTCATGGCGATGGTATAAGGTTCTTCACCGGTCGAGCAGGCGGACGACCAGATTCGGATCCGCTTTTCTCCCGCCAATTCGGGAAGAACCCTGTCACGGAGGAAATCGAAATGTTTCGGCTCACGAAAAAAATCGGTTTTGTTGGTTGAGATCAGATCCAACAGGCGGGTGAATTCTTCCCCGTTCGGATCGCGCATGACGAAATCGTAATACTCGGAAAATGTCGACAACTGGAGGTCGCGCAGTCGCTTGGACAGGCGGGACCTCACCAACGATTGTTTTCGGTCTCCAAGCGCAATCCCGCTCTTGTCGTAGATCAGACTACGAAACCGTTGATACTCCTCTGTGGAGAGGGCGTATTCCATGGCGGTCAAAGCCTGCAACGAACGATCCGCATCGACGCACTCATGCATAGGACTCTATCGGTCGGTCGAGAGCAAATCTTGAACGAAGTGGACGGAAACCGGTGGAGCACGCTGAGGAGCGCTATGAGCACCCTCTGCGCAAATCTTAAGATGGGCTGGATCGATGCTTAGACGGAACTGCGTGATGTCCTGCGTGCACCTCCTATGAAGGACAATTTCGATGAGCAATCCGTATTAAAACTCCTCGAACTCCTCCGACTCACTGGAGGCATTCGCTCCGGCAACGACCATGGCTTTCTTCGGCGCATTCGTTTGAGGCGGTCGTGACTTTTTCGGCTTCCGCTCCAGAGTGTTATACGCGCGGTCGATTGAGCGCGCCGTATGCTCCCTCACACTGGCGATCGACACGCTCTCCGCTTTCTCTGCCTCAGACATCCTCTTGATCTTGAAGAAAGCCATTCGGCGCAGGAGTTCCGCCGCTTGACTTCTCATCGACTGACTGGCGCTGGTGGTCTCCTCCACCAAGGCTGCATTCTGCTGGGTCGTCTCGTCCATCGCCATGATGGCCTTGTTCACCTGATCGATCCCGCTCGCCTGTTCTTGCGACGCCGCCGTGATCTCCGCGATAATGTCGCCCACCCGCTTCACCGCACTCACAATTTCTTCCAGCGTCTTCCCCGATTGATTGACCAGCTCGCTGCCGTCGTTCACCCGCTGGATCGACTCATTGATGAGCCCTTTGATTTCTTTAGCCGCCGTCGCCGAGCGCTGCGCCAGATTTCGCACTTCCGCCGCCACCACGGCAAACCCGCGCCCATGTTCTCCCGCCCGCGCCGCTTCGACCGCCGCATTCAACGCCAGCAAGTTCGTTTGGAATGCGATCTCGTCGATCACCGTGATGATGTCGGCTATCTTCTTGCTGCTTTTATTGATCTCTCCCATCGCGTCCACGGCTCGTTTCGTGACCGCCCCACCTTTGTCCGCCGTGTCCCGCGCAGCCACCGCCAGTTGATTGGCCAGCTTGGCATTGTCAGCGTTCTGCTTGACCGTGCTCGTCATCTCTTCCATCGAGGCACTGGTCTCTTCCAGTGCCGAGGCCTGTTCGCTGGTCCGTTGCGACAGATCTTCGTTGCCCTTCGTGATCTCCTCGGCACCTGTCGCTACCGCCTCCACCGACTCGCGCACGGCGGAAATCGTATCCACCAAATTGTGCACGACGGCATTGATACTGAGCTTGATCTTGTCCAACTCCCCTTGATACGTACCGGTCATTTCTTCGGTCAAATCGTTGGTGGAGAGCCGCCCAAGTACCGCCTGCGCATCCGTTACCAGCCTTTCCATCGCGACTTGACTTTGTTTTTGGGCGGTGATGTCCGTCGCAAATTGCACCACCTTGTACACCTTGCCGTTGGCGTCGAGGATCGGACTGTAGCAGGCTTGAAGCCATATCTCCTTGTTGCCTTTACCGATGCGTCGGTACTGTCCTGCATCGCACTCTCCTCTGTTGAGCTTCTGCCAAAATGATGCATACTCCACGCTGTTGGTGTACGCCGGTTCACAGAACATCCGGTGGTGCTGGCCTTTGATCTCATGCAAGCCGTATCCCACACAACTGAGGAAGTTGTCATTCGCCGTAATAATGGTTCCATCGAGGTTGAATTCCACGCAAGCCTGCACCCTTCCGATAGCGTTCGTGACACCGCTCAACTCCGCTGCTTGCACTTTCAGGGCCTGTTCCTGTTTGGCGGCCGCACTCTCCAGCGAGTCGGCCATTTGATTGAACGCCTTGGCCAACTGCCCGATTTCGTCTTGCGTCGCGACCGTGGAGCGGTGGGTCAGTTGGCCGCCTTGGAGCTTATGTGCCGCGTCGAGCACGTTCACTAAGTCCTTGCTGATCGTCTTGGAGACGAACCATACAGTGAGCGCGCCGATCAGGATTGCGCTGATGTTCAAAAGACTCATGCCCCAATTGAGGCTGGTGCTGAGGTCATGGCCGGATTGATAGCTTTCCTCGGCTTGTTTTTTGTTTTCCCCGACCAGCCAGTCCACCGCGTCATAGAGCACGCCGATTTTTTCCGCCAGCTCGGTCCTCTGAACCTCTGCTGCGGCGTCCTTGCTGTAGTTCTTGCTGAGTTGCAGCACTTTCTTCCGGGCTTCCATGTATTCCGGTATTCCGGCTTTGAATTTTTCGAACACTTTCCTTTCTTCTTCCGTGACGATGAGGGGGACATACTTTGCCAAGAGTTCTTCTATTTCTTTGTCGAGCTCCGCAATGCTCTTTTCCCGCGCGGCCATCGTGGCCGAATCATTCGCCAGCATGTGCCATACGACGAAGTTGCTCCTTTGAAGCATTTTTGCGCGCAGGTCACTCATGATCGTGACCCCGACCAGATTCGTCTTATAGATGAACTCCGTGTTTCCATTCAGCCGATTCATGCCCACAATGGACAAGCCCCCGATGATGACGAGCAGGAGTCCGATGACGCCGAATCCAAACAGCAGTTTCAGTCTGATTTTCAAATTCTTGAACCGCTCGATCATGGAACCTCCTTCAGATGACCAGGCCACAACTCTCGGGACCTCGCATGACATTTGCTCAATAAAAAATGGCGTAACCATGAGATGCTTCGAGATGCTTCGTCTCGAGTGTCTCCTGATTACGCCTTCAACTGGCAGGTCTCTCTCCTGCCCGCTCAGGCGATCGGGCCTCACGCCCGACCACAATCGAATGATTCTACATGCCTATCGGCTGAAGATGGGAAATCTTGAGGGCACCCGGCACAAAGCAGACGCTCAACAGCAGGACGTCACGGCAGGAATCGCCATGGACCAATCTTGTTCGGCCAGGCCGGCGACAGCACGCTCGCCTATTGAATCGACATAGCTTGTTTCGAGCCCGGTGGGCTATCACTTATCAGCTTGGAGCAACTGCTCGATTTTACCCCGTAACAGCCCCAGATCCTTGGAGCGAAATGAGTACTTCGACTTCACGAGTACCTCAACCGTACTCTCGAGTGCCTCCCGGTACGCATCGAGTCTCGGACACTGCATCGTGCGGCAGACATCGGTGGGTGCCTCGGCACCTCCTTGCAATTGGCTCGTCAGAACGGCCCGAATCCTGGAAGACAGGACGGCCATCTGCGCGAAACTCTGAGAAAGAAATGCATCGAGCGACCAAGCCAATTCCCGCTCATTGGCCCCACTGCCCAGTCGGGGAAGGTGCTCCTGCAAGTGTTCCAATGAAGCCACCAGTTGACTCGCTTCTTCACGAACTGCTGTGGTCATCCGCAGCAGGCTGGTCTTCTTCACGGCTTCGCCTACCGCACGGAGCAAATCCGGCCAGTCGACAGGTTTGAGCAAGTAATCGGTAAATGACAAGCGAAGTGATTCCACGGCGGTTTGAACCGAGGGATAGCCCGTCACCAGGACGATCGGAAGCGACGGAAATCGACTCCGGACATCCCGAAGAAACTCGAATTGCATATTGCCCGGCATACGAATATCGGTAATGAGCGCATCGTGCTGACTCGTGAGGAGCCTACCGGCTTCTTCAGAATCCTGCGCGCAATCGCAGCGATACCCTTCCTGCTCCAAAAGCCTCGCCGTCGATCGGCGGAACGTTTCTTCATCGTCAGCGAGTAGAAGCCGTGGTGCTTCGGTCATCATGGATCGCAACCTCCTTTATGGTATCCAACTGGTCTTGCACACAAGTAACAGCGGTCAGACGCGGTAAGAGGACCGAGAACGTCGATCCGCCGCTCGGCCGAGTCTGGACTTCGATCCGGCCGCCCATCGCCATCACCAAGCTCTGAGAGATGGAAAGACCAAGCCCCATGCCTTTGTGGTCTCCCCCCGTCTTGGTCGTAAAGAATGGGTCGAAGATGTGCGGCAGGTTCTCGGGAGAGATGCCGGCCCCCTGGTCGGACACGGCAATCCGTATCGCATCCGGTTCTACGCGGAGGGCCAGCGTAATCGTGCTCCCTTCGCCGGAACAATCGACGGCGTTATTCAGCAGGTTCAGCAGGACTTGCAGCAAATCGCCGCGCGGCACGCAGAGCCGTTCGATACACGAGTCGACATCGACGACCAGGACGAGCCGGCGCTGTTGAAGCCGTTTGGCGAAAAGGGCCTTGATGTCGTTCATCATGATCGGGACTTCCACCGCCTCACCCTTCCCTGACTCCGGTCGATAGAGTTGGTACATATTCTGGACGATCGACGAGACGCGACTGATTTCACGATCGATCATGCCGGCAAACTCGGCATGCGGATGGGCGGGGTCGACCGCCTGTCTCACAAGTGTAAACGCGTTCTTGATCCCGGCAATCGGGTTGTTGATTTCATGGGCGACGCCGGCCGCCAAGCGGCCCATCGCCGCCAGTTTCTCGGTCTGCGCCCGATGCGATTCCAGCTTGGCGATCTCTGCAGTCCTCTCGGCAACCTGGCGCTCGAGCTCTTCCGTGTATCGCATCCGTTCGGCCTCCAGATGTTTGCGCTCGGTGATGTCGCGGCCCGCCACCAATCGGACTTCCTTCCCGCGATAGTGATAGGGTCTGACTACCACCTCGCCGGGAAAGGTGGTGCCGTCTTTGCGGCGACCGATGGCTTCGTACGGCCCTTTCACGCCGTCCCGCATATTGGCGACAACGAAGTCGCGGGACTCGTCGGCCACGAGATCCAAAATGGGTCGGCCGATGAGTTCACCCTGTCCATAACCAAACATCCGTTCCAAACCGGCATTTACCTCAAGTAAGATCCCCTGATCGTGGATGGCAATCCCGTCGAACGTCGCCTCCGTCAGCAACTTGTACCGCAATTCGCTGTCACGTAGGGCCGCCTCAGCCTGTCTCCGCTCGGTGATGTCGCGGACGATTGCGCAATCGATTTCTTGTCGGTTATGCACAAGATAGTTGGCGCTGACCTCGACCGGATAAATCTCTCCGGATTTGCTACGGTGCCTTGTTTCGGTCCGAAGTTTGCCGACTCGTACAAACTCCTCCCAATGTCGGTCCCAGACCTCTCGTGGATAGTTTGGATCAATGTCCATTACGGACATCGTCAGCAACTCCTGCTTCGTATACCCCAGCCGGCGACAGGCCGCTTCGTTGACATCAAGGAAATGTCCGTCCGGAGCGATAAGAAAGATCTGATCGGAGGCCTGATCCACGGCATATTGTGTCGTCTGAAGTCGGGCTTCGATCGCCCGGCGCTCGGTGATATCCCGGACGATCGCACAGTTGTATTCTTGCCCGTCATACATAAGATGGTTGACGGTCACTTCCGTGTGCCGAATCCTGCCGCTCTTTGTATGCTGGGAGGATTCAAACGTGAACGAGCCGCGCCGTTTCAGTTCTTCCCAATGCACCGGCCAGGCGTCAGGGGGAAAATTTGGATCGATATCATGGACCGTCATACGGAGCAGCTCGTCTCGGCTGTAGCCGAGGACGTCGCAGGCCGCATCGTTGACATAGAGAATTTCGGCACGCGGCCCGACCCAAAAGATCCCTTGCGCCGCTCGGTCGACGGTAAACTGCGTAAGCCTCAGCATTCTTTCTGTCCGTTTTCTCTCGGCGACTTCCATCTGGAGGGATGCGTTCGCCGTTTCCAACTCAGCCGTACGCTCGATCACCCGTCGCTCCAATTCATCGTGGGCTTGTCGCAACGCCGCTTCCATTTTCTTACGCTCGGTAATATCCTCGGAAATACCGAGCAAATACTGAGGCATCCCATCCACCCCGCAAATCGGCACCTTCTTGGTGTGCAAGGTACGCGGACCATCGACTGTTTGGATGGTTTCTTCCGTTATATCCAGGAGACTGCCGTCGGCCAACACTTGGCGGTCTTTCATGGTGAAAAAATCAGCCTCAGACTTGGGAAATAAGTCGTAGTCCGTCATGCCCAAAAGCTCGTGCCGGGCTCTCCCTAGCAACTCTTCTCCCGCCTTGTTAAAGCGCACAAAACGAAGTTCTCGAACATCCTTGACGAACACCATATGAGGAAGGTGTTCCAAAACAGAAGTGACGAATGCCTCCGATTGGCGTGATTGTTCTTCGGCCTGTTTCCGCGCCGTAATGTCGATACAGGCGCCCAGGTATCCGGTGAACGTTCCGTCCGGAAAGAAACGAGGCACACCGCTGTCATGAATCCAGCCGTACTGTCCGTCTGCCCTCTGCAGCTGATATTCCATGTCGAACGATTCACGACGATCGAACGCGTCCCAATACGTTCTCAGACATCGATCGCGATCTTCAGGATATACCCCCTCGACCCAGCCGTCGCCCAGTTCTTGCTCCATGGTTCGGCCGGTATAGTCCAGCCAACGGCTGTTCAAGTAGGTGCGGCGTTTGTCGAGCCCCGCCATCCACATGAGGGCAGGTGCCGAATCCGCGATGACCCGAAACCGTTTCTCGCTTTCACGTAAAGCTTCTTCCGCTTGTTTGCGGGCGGTGATGTCTTCCGAAAAAATGATGATGCCTCCGATGCCCCCTTCCGCCGTAAACCAAGGGCGGATCTCCCACCGGCTCCAATCTACACGACCATCGGCGCGGACGAAGGGATCTTCCTCGCAGCTCTCCACTGCACCGTTTACACAACGGCT
This sequence comes from uncultured Nitrospira sp., assembly GCA_964465695.1. Taxonomy (GTDB): domain Bacteria; phylum Nitrospirota; class Nitrospiria; order Nitrospirales; family Nitrospiraceae; genus Nitrospira_D. The sequence goes on along the minus strand of CAYXKP010000028.1, from coordinate 14,781 downwards.
GTGAATGGCCCTCCAGCGTTCAGGAATTTCCGGGAACACGTCATAGTGGCTCCGCCCGAGCAGGAGCTGATCGCCGAGGCGATGATCCGCCCTCCAACGGCGACTGACCGCCAGATACCGCATATCCCGGTCAAGCATGGCCAGCGCAACCGGGCTATGATCGATGAAAAGCCGCAAATACTCCTCCCGCTCGGCCAGTGCCGCCTCCATCTGTTTATGGACGGAAACGTCTTCGCAGACGATGAGCGCGACTGGTCCGACTTCTCCCCTTCGCAAGACACGCAAGCGCTCCCGCACCCAGATGACCATTCCCTCCTTCGTCCTTTTCCTGAACTCCAATGATGTGATGCCGTCTGTCGTATCGGTGAAGGCCCGAGCCAACTCTTGACGAACGAACGCCGTATCTTCCTCATACACGACGTCGAAGACCGACCCACCGATCAGCTCCTCCGGCACGTAACACAACTGCTTCGCTCCGTAGCGGTTCACGGACAGAATAGTGCCCTCCGGGGACACGGTGAAATACATGGATGGATTATCCTCGTACAAGGCCCGCAGACGCTCCTCGCTTTCCCGCATGACCGCTTCCGCCTTTTTACGTTCGGTGATGTCGCGCACGACGGCGACAAGATACTCTTGATCGTGGCGGATGATCTGAGCGACGACTTCAACGGGAAACGTCGTGCCGTCTTTTCGCAGATGCAGGCTCTCGATCCGTAATGGGCGATCCACTTCGCGAAGATGCTGTATATGTTCCTGGAACACCGACTTGGTGACCAGCGGGTCGATATCCGGCACGGTCAACGCCGACAATTCATTGCGCGTATAGCCGATGCTCTCATAAGACTGCCTATTGCCGTCCAGGAACCGCCCGCTGGAAGGATCAATCACCTCGATGGAATCCGTCACTTGATCGAGCAACGTCCGGAACAGCTGCAGCTCCGTTTCCGTCTGCTTCTGCTGGGTAATATCCCGAAACGACGCGACCACGCCCGACGGCGGTCCGCCCTCGCCCTCTATCATGGGTTGCGTATTGATCGAAATCCACACGAGCGACCCATCCGGACGATGAACGCCCATGACGACATTTTCGCTGGCGCGACCGGTCCGCAGCGTGTTCATCGTCGGATGAGTGTCGCCTGGAAACGGCGAGCCGTCTTCGTGGATCGCGTACCACCGAGGATCGAGCGAGGTGCGCCCCACCATTTCTTCTTCGGTCAGCCCTAAAATTCGACAGGCGCTGGCGTTGCACGAAAGAATGCGCCCGTTCCAGTCCTGAATGACGATCCCCTCCGCCATGGCTCTCACGACGCTCCGGTGCCGTTGTTCGCTCTCGCGTAGCGCCTCTTCCACCCGTCGACGCCCCGTGATGTCCGTATTAGTCCCGAACCATTTGATGATCCGACCTGCTTCGTCCCTGATCGGCAGGGCGCGCGCCAGATGCCAGCGATAGGCACCGTCGCAGGCTTGCCGGAGGCGAAACTCAATCTCATACGGCTGCCCGATTTGCAAAGAAGTAGTCCAAGCCGTCATACAGGCAGGCAAGTCGTCCGGATGGACCACGGACTTCCATTCCCACTCAAGCAGTCGTTCTGCCGGAGCATCGAAATAATTCAGTACTCGCTGGTTTACGTAGTCTAGTGTGCCGTCCGGACGGGCGGTCCATACTTGCTGAGGAATGGCTTCTATCAACGCAAGATACCGTGCTTCGCTTTGCCGCAGGTCGTGCTCTGCCTGCTTACGCTCTGTAATGTTTTCGACGACCGCCATGACCAGAGGAGCCGTGCCATCCGATGGCTTAAATAGATTGGCCGTTACTCGTACCCAGATGATGCGTCCGTCCTTACGGATGTACCGCTTATCTTGCGCGCTCGTAAACGGATGGTGGCGAAACAACTTGTCCCATAATGCGAGATTGTCCGGTATGTCGTCCGGATGCGTCACCATGGTGAAAGATCCGCCAAGAAGCTCGGGCGTGTCATAGCCAAGCAGCTCGGAGTACGCGCGATTGACACACACAAACCGTTTGTCGGAATCCACAATCGCCATGGCGACGGCTGCATGTTCGAAGAGGCTCCGAAACCGTTCATTACTCACCGAGACTCGGGATGGAAGCCAGCTGATCCACCGGCAAAGTCCCGCCAAGGTGAGACACAAGGCAGCGAGGGCCGACAGGCGGAGAATCGTCATGGAATCCGTTCCCGAGATAGCCGACCAGAAACCGAGGAACCCCAGGAAGGCCACAAGACCTATGGTTGAAGGTCCGGCGATATTCGAAGATAGGATGAAATGGATTGAACGGGGGCTGATGTTGGCTTCAGTGGGCGTCTGACAGCCGTGATTGGTCACGGGTCGGCAAGATAACGCGTCATGCGTCATCCGTCAAATCCATATGGCCCTATTCAAGCCCCTGTTTAGATCAATTAATGGATAACCCGATGCCGAAGAAAGAAGGGTGTATGAGACGCTAGACCGTGGTCGATTTCTCGTCTGATATTGCAGCAATTATAGAATCTCTTGCTCCATCGGCAGGCAGAGTCTTCATACTCGTGCACTGACTTCATAACTTTCCGCACACGCTCCGATGTAAATGAATCTTGATTCGTGCCGAATATGGATACTCGGTGAATCGTTCTCAGGCAGCCTCCGCCGATGAATGTTCTGATGAATTTTTCCCGGACGAATCCAGCAACAACCTGTCGATGTTCAAGAGCGACACCAGTTTGTCACCGGACTTTCCAATTCCATTTAAGAATGTCACGTCGACCTTGTTCCCAAAATCCGGCGCGGACTGAATATCACTTTTCGCAATGTCGAGTACGTCCGATACCGCATCAACCACCAACCCCATTACTTTGTCCTGCACCACCACCACGATAATGACCGTAAAGGGAGTGTAATCGATAGCCGGCATGCCGAATTTGGTCCGCAGCTCAACGATAGGCACGATGGTTCCCCGTAGATTCAAGACTCCTTTGATATGGGACGGTGTATTGGGGATCGTGGTCACCGCCGTATAACCCTTGATCTCCTGCACACGGAGAATGTCGACGCCATACAGCTCCTCCCCGAGGCTGAACGTCAGATACTGACCTCCGTCCATTTGCGGCGCTGCCTGTCGGCTGACATTCTTGGTGTCCCTATCCCGAACCCCTCCCGACATGGAAAGCTCCTTTCCTACTGCCTCTCTTTGCCGCGTGACCCGGCAAGTCAGCACCCGTGAAAAGTTGTGCGATGTACCGAGGGCAAGGATATATCGGTCGTCGTAAGAAAAGCTTTACCCCAATTCCGGATCAGACAACCCACTGAAGTACCGACGAGACCAGAGGCACGTTTGGATGGGAGGGGCCGCGACTAAATCAAAAGGATTACACCGCAACTGAATGGCCATGGCGGGCGATCTGGAGTACGTCTCGTACATCCACAATGAACCCGACTCGGCCGTCTCCGAGAATTGTGGCGCCGGCAACGCCTTCGACTTTGCGAAAATTCTGCTCCATGCTCTTGATGACGACCTGCTGTTGTCCGAGAATTTCGTCCACCATAACGGCTACCCGTTCCCCTTCCGTCTCCAGAATCAGAAGAATGGCTTCCTTGGGATCCGTATAGTCGGGGTCACTGGCAAAGATTTCGTACAAACGCACCATCGGGATGTAGGTGCCACGGACATTGATGAGTTCACCTTTCCCGACCACGGTCTTGATCAATTCGGCTTTCGGTTGGATCGACTCAAGAATGGACAGTAACGGCACGATGTACGTCTCCTTACCGACCCGCACCGTCATGCCGTCAATGATCGCCAACGTGAGTGGCAGCTTGAGTATGAACGTGGTTCCCTTGCCCGTGGTAGTTTTGATACTGACCGTCCCTCCCAGACTTTCGATGTTTCGTTTCACCACATCCATGCCCACCCCACGACCCGACACGTCAGTTATCTTCTCTGCGGTGGAAAACCCCGGCTTGAAAATCAACGGCCAAATTTGATCATCCGTCGGCTTATCGTTCTCGCCGATCAGGCCCTGCTTGACCGCCTTCGCCAGAATCTTGTCGCGGTTTAATCCACGCCCGTCGTCTTCAACCGTAATACAAATATTGCCGCCCTCGTGAAATGCGTTGAGCCGGATGGTGCCCACTTCGGATTTATTATTGTCGAGACGCTCCTCCGGTGACTCCAACCCGTGGTCCGCGGAGTTCCGAACCAAATGCGTGAGCGGATCACCGATCGACTCGATGACCGTCTTGTCCAATTCCGTCTCTTCTCCGGACAGAACGAGTTGGATTTTCTTATTGGTTTTCGCCGAAAGGTCGCGCACGAGTCGCGGGAACCTGGCAAATGCGGTGCCGATGGGCAGCATGCGAATACTCATGACGCGTTCTTGAATTTCTCGCGTGTTCCGTTCCAGCTCCACCATGCGCTCCATCAGCACCGGTAACTGCCGCATCTCGAATCGAGACCCTAAATCGCTCAACATCGACTGCGTGATCACGAGCTCACCTACCAAGTTGATCAGCTTGTCTATTTTGGCCGTGTCGACGCGGATGGAGGCGGCATCGGATTTTTTGATCTGGGCGGCGGATTCCTGCTGTCGCTGTTTCTGCAGGGCCTGCTCTACCTGCTGCGGGGTGACCACCTTTTGCTCCACAAGAATTTCGCCGACCCGCTTTTGTTGTCCCAGAGCGCGCTCTAGCTCGCCGGGAGAAACCAGGCCGCCTTCTACGAGAATTTGCCCGAGCTGCTTGGAGGGCTCGCCATGGCTCAAGGCGGCCGCTTTTTCCTGCGGGTATTGCTCCGTGCTCGCAGCTTTGAGCGGATCAATCGACAACTTGCTGTCTTCGCGAACGAATTCGAAGGTGGACTCGATAACCTCCACCTCCTTGTCGGTGGTCAAGTGCATAGTCCATGACAGATAGCATTTCTCCGGATCAATGCAGTCAAGGTCCGGCAATCGCGACATATCGAGCGTGATCCCCGTCAAGACACCAATGCTGTTCAACTCTTTGAACGTTTGAAGCGGGTCGAGCCCTCGTTGAAACAGCCATTCCGGTGGTGCCCACATGATGACGTAAGTCTGACCTCCGTCACAGTTCTCGGCTGAAACAGCTTGAGGAACTGTTCCATTCCCGCTCACCACCGTCACAGACGAGTCCGCTGCGCTGACTGACGCCAATTCTCTCGTGAGCCGCTGAACCGTTTCATGATCGGCCTCTGTACCCAACTTCGTCGATTGGATCAACGTCTTCAAACAATCGGTTGCTTTCAAGAGAAGATCGGCGACCATTGGAGAGACTGCCTTCTGCCCGTTTCTAAGCAAGTCCAGCAAGGTCTCCATCTTATGGGTAAACTGCGCGACGGCTTGAAAGCCGAACATGGCGCTCGTTCCTTTGATCGAATGGGCGGAGCGAAAAATCTTATTGAGAAGATCCAAGTCTTCCGGATGTTGTTCCAGTTCCAACAGGCCCTCTTCCACCACCGCCAGATGTTCGGCTGCCTCTTCAAAAAAGGCGTCGTGAAATTGTGAAAAGTCGTTAGCCATGATTTCGCTTATTGACCGATGTTGCCGGTTATGCCGGTAATACCTTCGCGATCGTTTTTAACAGGATTTCAGGATTGAACGGTTTCACGATCCAGCCCGTTGCACCGGCTTCTTTTCCGGCCAGCTTCTTCTCAGTCGCCGACTCGGTGGTGAGCATAAGGATCGGTGTGAATTTGAACGCGTTCAACTTCCGTAATTCTTTGATGAGCGTGATGCCGTCCATTTCCGGCATATTCAGATCCGTCACGACGATATCCATCTTGGGGCCGGCTGCGACCTTGTTCACGGCATCCTTTCCATGCTCCGCTTCGATTACGGTAAACCCGGCATTCGTCAACGTGAACGCCACCATCTGCCGCATGGTTGGAGAATCATCGACGATCAGTGCGGTTTTGCTCATAATGATCCTCCTGCGACAAAAGGAATCCGCGTTCGGGAGACCGTGATCCACTCACTCGAACAGCGTGACGGAATCGGTATCTCCTTCTATGAGATCGCTCGGTACTGGCTCTTCGTAGTCAGGTTGTATGGTCGCCTCATGCAGACGGCGCTCCTCTTCCATGGTGTACAACTGTTCGACTTGTAGCAAGACAGCAATCTCCTTCTTAGCCTCGTCGTCCAGAGGTCCTCTCAACAACACCTGCAGATGGCATTTCAACTGATCCAATGCCAGACAGACATGTTCCAACTTTTGTCGTGTCATATCTTGAAACTGCATTGCCATCACAACCTTGGAGAGGCTTGCCGCTCTTTCGTGCGGCGTCGTCATCCCATCGGAAGCCGACAACATGCGGAGGTTCACCGCCAATTCCATCGCAGCTCGCTCCGTTTCGCAGGCTACCGCATTCATTTGTGCCTTCAGCGCGGGAATGATCTGCACCGCTCTGGCAGCAAAGGCTTCCCATTCCTGCTGATGTTCTTGGAGAAGATGCGACGTCATGTCATTACCTGGATCGGCGTGCCGGGGTCCTCCGTTGTCGGACTGAGGCGAGTTCATAGTTGTGCGTCCGGACAACCCATGATAAGGCAACCGCACACGCGTCTGCGGTTCAGCTCACGACGGCAGCATGGGCTGCCTGTACCCGTCGATGGTTGATTGTGATACTCTCACTCGCTCAGCGAATCGGCAAATCCCAACTGCGCCAACTTTGCCTGCAAATCCTGAGGGATCCCAGAGACAAGCAATCGGTTCTGTTTCTTGGCAGCCAACATCAGCTGAATCGCCGCCGTATCCACTCGGGTCACGCCGCTGAGGTCCAATGACACCAACCCGTCGTTGGCAAATAGTTTCACCAACGACTCTTTGAACTCGGCGGCTTCAAAAATGGTCAGTTCACCGTTCGGGGCCAGATGTCTGGCGTTCTTGTCTTCAACCGGGTGTGCCTGAGACGGAGATGGCGCGTCTGTCATCGATCGTACGTCCAATTCACGGAAATCACCTGACACGATCTTATTGTCGGCTGCTCATGATGGAGACTTGAGAGCCCGCCATGTGTTATCTGTGCCGGTCTACGGCGTGCGGGATCGTCCTTCGCCTGACGATTCCGGAACGAGCTGTGAAGGGGTTGGCGGTATATCTTGCATCGATTGCTCCGTTTGCTCTGATTCATCGCCGAACTGTAGCGCCGGAGCTGACGGGGCCTGTTTAAGAATGACGACCTCGACTCGGCGATTCTTGGCTCTCTGTTCCGCATCCGAATTGGCCGTCAGGGGCCTGGTATCGGCATGCCCCACGGCCGCGAGGTGATCCCCCGGCACTCCGTAGAGCTCCGACAGTACTCGCACGACCATCACCGCCCGAGCGGCCGACAATTCCCAATTCGATGGAAATTGAGCCGTCCGGATGGGAACGTTATCCGTATGCCCTTCGACGCGCGTATGTCGGTTCAATTCCATGAGGGCTCCGCCTAATCCTTCAAGAAAAGGGAGCGCTTCGGCCCGAACAGTGGCTTCTCCACTGTTGAAAAGGAGTCGATCAGGGATCGTAATGACGATGTCCCCATTGATGGTCTGCACGACGGTGACGAACGCTACCATGTCTTTGAGTTGCTTATCCTTAATGACCTGGGCCAGCTGGCGGATACGGCGAGTCATGACTTCCTTGGCGTCGCTCGGATTCCGACCTTCCAGCGCCTGTTTTGCTTCGCCGACGCTGATGACCTGGTTTGCACCCGAGTGATTAGCGAGCGGATTCAGCGCCGCCTTAATCGATTCGCTGACGGTCCGGTACTTTCCTATGTTGACCGATGAGACCGAGTACATGACCACAAAAAACGCGAACAGCAAGGTAATGAAGTCGGCATACGACACCAGCCATCGCTCGTGATTCTCGTGCTCCTCGTGCTTGGGTTTCGCCATGATCGATCCTCATACGGTCGTCAACCGATGAACCCGGCACATCGCTTGACATTGGGATTGCCGGGTGCCATCCAATAATAAGAGTTACTTTTTCGTCTCCTTCGTGCGCTCGGTGGGGGGAAGAAAGCTTTCTAACTTTTCCTGAAGCAATCGGGGGTTTTCTCCCTGGGCCAGTCCTACAAGCCCCATGATGGTGAGGTTGCGTGACGCCGATTCCGCTTTCAGCTTCATCTTGATCTTGTTGGCCAAGGGAAGAAAAAAAAGGTTGGCGGCGCCTACGCCATAGATGGTGGCAACGAAGGCCACCGCGATGCCGCTGCCCAGCTTTGAGGGATCGGCCAAGTTTTCCATGACGTGAATCAGTCCAAGCACTGCACCGAGGATACCGATGGTTGGAGCATATCCTCCGGCGGCTTCCCACACTTTGGCGGTCATCACCCCTTCTTCTTCATGATGTTCCACTTCGATCTCAAGGATTTCATGCACGGCCTTCGGGTCCGTTCCGTCCACGATGAGTTGAATTCCTTTTCTCATGAAGGGATCTTTGATGTCTTTCAGTTTTCCCTCGAGTGCCAGCAATCCTTGTTTCCGCGAAACATTCGCGAGTTCCAGGATAAGTCTGATGGTTCCCTTGTTGTCGATATGCTGGTCGGCAATTGCAACAGAAAGGGCTCCGAACGCCCTGATGACGACCGGCAAAGGATTCTGTACGCAAATAGCTCCGATTGTGCCGCCCATCACGATGATGAAGGCCGTGAGCTGCATGATCGAGCCCAGATGGCCTCCTTCCAGGGCCTGGCCTCCGATAATGGAGCCTACCGCCAGCATCATTCCGAGTATGGTTGCAATGTCCATGGTGCGAGCGCCTCATTTAAACCCGAATTGCGCCAGGATATCGTCGGCGACCTTTTGCTTCATGGCCCTCGTCTTGGAGTCCTCAAGTTGTTGAAGTAGAACCCCGGCTGTGCCCGCCTCACTTGCCGCTTCACTGCTCTCCTGAAGGCCGAATACGATAACGAGCTCCATCAGCTTTCCTTGTACTTCGTCGAGAATAGCGACGAGTTTCTTTACCCTCTGAGCCACCAGATCTTGAAAGGATAGGGCCGTCATAATTTCGGTCAGACATCCACCATTCTTCGCTAGAACAGTGCTCACGTTTTGGAGACGTTCGGCGAGGCTTGCGCAATCCGCCCCTCGCAGAATCCTGACGATCTCCGAGATATCATTGGCAATCTGCTCATGATTCTCCTGAATCATCTCGGTCAAGCGCATGACTTCCAACGTGCCATCCTCGGTCAATTTGCTCAGGTCGGTTAAATGGGAAGCAGCGGCCGGCAACTGAGTGCTGCTGGAGATAATTTGAGGGCTCGCCGCAGAGATGGCTCTCATCGCGTTGTCCACAAAGCGAGTCAAGGCGCCCAGCTCCTCGTATAGTTTATGTCCTTGGTTTTGCACAGGCCCCCTCTATTCTTCTACTGTGACAGCTGTCAGAGATCGGCTTGATCCGAGCTACTTAAAAATCTTCGATATCTTTTCCTGTAACGTCTCCGCTGTAAAAGGCTTGACGATATAGTTGCTGACACCCGCTTGTACCGCTTCGATCAAGTTGCTTTGTTGTGCCTCGGCCGTCACCATCAAGACGGGTGTGGTTTTGAGCTTCTCATCCGCACGAATAGCACGAAGCATGTCGATGCCCGTCATGACCGGCATGTTCCAATCGGACACCACGAAGCCATACGTGTCTGCACGTAGCTTCTGCAGCGCCTCTTGTCCGTTTTCCGCTTCATCTACATTGGCGAACCCCAACTGCTTCAGGATGTTCTTGACGATTCTCCTCATCGTCACCATGTCATCAACCACGAGAATTTTCATGTTTGATTCGGCCGGCATAGCGCCTCCTTTTCTATCCATGATGGGATGGTCCGCCTCGCCACACCTCGGCGCTTCGTCAGGATATCGGTAGATTCAGTGAGTGACCTGAGCCGGAAGAAAGCTCTGAGCGTTTGTTGACTTCGCCGCATAGGTGGGAAATGACCGGCGTTCGTGGAGAAGGGCCTGTCCTCGGACACCCCTTTGCCGAAGGATCATGCCCGCCACGTATATCCTCGGCACCTTGCCGACTGCGGGAGGGAAGTTCTGGTCAGCCGATGCAAGGCAGTGACGCCAGATCTCTAGCTTTGCCGAGCCCGGCCATGCATCCACTCATGGATATCACGGCGAAGGAAGCGCCAGTGCTTTCCGATTTTAGACGCTGGCAGTCCACCGACTCGGGCGAGCTTATAGACGGTTGACTTCGGTACCCGGAGGAACCGAGCCACTTCCATCACGGTTAGAATCTCTCCCTCCCGCGCAGTGTCATCCTCGACGGGAGTCGCGGTTGCTGTAGATAGCTCATCATTCATGACGACTGACGTATCGGCGTGGCGGTTCCAAAACTTGAGCGTTTGATAAGCGTGGACTGAGCCTGAACCCTCATTTTCCCTTCTATTCCTCTCCGGATATGTGAAGTCTATTCATGTTTCTTCTTGAGTAGCCGACAAGGGATGTATCACTGGGCTCAAACCGATAGGAACTGAACTCAATGGCGCGTGTGATTTCTGTCGCGTCGGGAAAGGGCGGGGTCGGGAAAAGTGTGGTGTCGACCAACCTCGCTCTCGTTTTGGCACAGAAAGGAATGCAGGTCGTGCTCGCAGATCTCGACATCGGCGGCGCCGACGCGCATGTGCTGGTCGGCCTTCTCAATCCGCCATTCACCCTGACTGACTTTCTTAACCATCGAATCGAGTGCCTGGATGATCTGGCTCAACATCTCCCGATTCACCCGAACGTGAGGATTATTCCCGGGACCGGTGACACACTGGCGACGGCTAATATGACTTATTCACATAAAAAGCGCCTCATCAGAAACTTTCGGGATATCCGCGCAGACGTGATCGTCGTTGATATCGGAGCTGGGGCGAGCTATCATGCTCTCGACTTTTTCCTCATGGCCGACCATCACGTTGCGGTCGCAACGCCGGACCCGACCTCCGTATTGGACCTCTACCGTTTCATCAAGCTGGCGGCTATTCGTCGTGTGTTGTCGATGTTCGTAACGCGGGATGTCATGGCGGAGGGGCTTGCGAATCGAGACTACAGCAGCGTGGAAGAGGTATTGGAAACTGCAGGAAAGACCGATGAATCCGGACGGATGTTTGCGGAATCCACTCTGCGAGCTTTTCAACCTGCCCTCGTCCTCAATCGTGTTTCAGGACGAGCCCGCGTGAACGTGATGCAACTCAGAAAATTGCTCAAGGAGTATGTCGGCGGTGATTTGACGTTGTTAGGTGAAATTCCTGAAGATCCCGCGATGGAACAGGCGGTACGCGCATACGTGCCGGTTGTTCAGTACGCGCCTGCTTCACTTGCGGCCGCCGCGCTGGTAAGGACGGGAGAAGCGCTGCTACAGATCCTCACGGCTCCTCCAGCCCATGCGGCATAGCCGCCCATCTTTAAAACAATCACGGAATTCATTCTTACACGGCGGATATCCGGCGGGTTCTCAACCGTTCGGCTTGTGTCTGCAGAATATGACGGATCAGATGTTCCTGATCGTCAGCCTTAAGATCGATGAATTCGGTGGCGATCGCATATCCTTGTCTGTCTACCTGAGGCTCGGAACGAATCACTTTCGACAAGGCTTGGATGAGAACGAAAGGCGGAAGAATCAACTTAATCACGAGCTGATCACCGGGGGAGAATTCCCGAGAGGAAACGAACCCCACTCCTCCCCCGCTCAGATTGACATCAGTCGGCCGGGCCATGGTGACAGTCGACGGCTGGCTGATGACTAAAGAATTGAGGATCACTTCGAGCAAATAGTCCACTTTCATGATCCATGGAAGCACGGGTGAGCCGATCAATGACTCTCCTGTGCGCGCGAGCAGATCTGCGGTCGGCTTCGTGACTGTTGCGGCAATCATCTCCGGAGTGGTGTTGGCCGTCTCGACAGGCACCACAGTTCCTGTCTCCGTCAGTAAACGATATTCCATCAACACCCGGTCATCGATTCTGATCCATTCTCGCCGTTCGTCGACTGAATCCTTGGATGGTGTGGTAGCTCTCGTGACTAGAGACGCCATGATCGGCCACTTTCGGCGTTATGCGGCACAATTCAGTGCCACGGCACAAGCAAATCCTGACGGTTCTGGAGCATGAAGGACCACGCGGTTCCGTCCTTGGGCCTTCGCATCATTCAGGGCTGCCTCCTCGATCGTCATCCACTCCGCCACGGAGGACACGGTGGCATCTGGAACCGCAGCCAAGCCGATACTCACCGTGGTACGGACCTCCCCGGCCTCGATCGTAAAGGGGTGTCGTTCCATGCGATCGCGCAATCTCTCCGCAAGAGCACGAGCCTGCCGTCTGTCTGTATGGGGGCAGCATGACCCGGCTTTGCTATGCCTTCATGGATACGATCATAGAGGCTGCAGACTGAACCGCTAGTTTCCGATGTAGACTTCGAAGTCGCTGCCTGGTCACTGTCGCCTCCCTCATCAATGAGGCCAACACGGCTTGTACGGTACCCACACGATCGAGCATCTGTCCATCGAGCTTCAACAAATCACTCATCGCTTGAACCTGCGGTTCCATGGCGACCAGAAGAGCACCACGCTCACGATAATATTGAGCAACGGCGTCCCATTGTCCGAGCTCGGCCGCCTCAACAGCAGCCTTCGTCAACCGCACGATATCGGCCTGGCATTTCTCTCCCGTGGGGCTCAACGTACACCGGCCATAGGCGTCTGTTGCGCCGCGATCTCCCGCCACCCTTCGCGTAACGTCGTCAAGCACCGCAACGGGCCATCGAGATGGCGCACATCGTTGCGGGCATTGGCTGTGACCAGTTCGCTGAGCATGTACTCGTAAAGACGGTGCAGCGATCGCGCAATCTCACCTCCTTGTTCGAAATCGAGCACGCTGTTGAGCTCCCCGATGATGGAAATAGCTCGGCCGAGAAACCGGCCTTTCTCTTTTGGATTGCTCGACTCGATCCCGGCCCGGGCAAGTTCAATCGATTGGATGGCCGCGTCGTACAGCAGCACCACGATCTGGACCCTGGACGACGTCATCACCTGTGTCCTCTGATACTGATTCGAGTATTGAGTGAGCATAGGTCCCTTCCTTGGCCCTAATTTCTTCTCGTCAACGAGGAATTGGTCTGAAGGAAGCCGATCTGACTCTGGAGTTGTCCAAGCAACCCATCGAGCGCAGCATACTGACGCCGGAGCCGCTCTTCATACTGTGCAATAAGGTCCTCTTTTCGGGCAATCTCGTCCGTCATATCCGAAATCTGATCGGCGAGACCACCCTTCCTAAGCGTCAACGCCCCGGATTCAATATCATCGAGCGAATCCACCGCGGCATTGAGGAGCTGCGCCACCCCGACGCTGCCGGTCTGAGTCACGAACAGATTTTTGACCGCGGCGTAATTCGAACTGAGCGCCGCGCTTAACTTGGCATCTTCGACAGTCACTGTGCCATCCCGCTCTGTTTTGAACCCGATATCGCCAACCGAAACATATGTGGTCAATCCCGGCACGACAGAGGAGAGTGCCGTCCTCAATTGGCTGAGTACCGTCCGCACCGTCGGTTCATTGAAAAAGATACCGCCCTCTTTGGTGGCGATGTCATAGGTATTGCGTTCGTTGATGAACTTGACCACCTCATTGTAAGCCGTCGCCAAATCGCTGATACCGGTTTGGACCGCCGTTATATCCCGGGAGACATTAACTGAGATCGTACTTGAGCCGGTGGTCTTGTTCAGTATCAACGACACTCCCGCAATCGCATCGGTCATAGTGTTACTACTGCGTTGAAACGTCAGCGGGTTTAAATTGGGATCGCCCACGATGACCACGGCATCTTGAGCCGCTTGTAGAGTATCGGTGCCTCCCGTTCCGCTGCCGTTCAGAAAGTCCAGATCGGTGTCGTCCGCGACCATCGTGATCCCGTTGCTCGCACCCGTGTTGGTGGCCGTCAACACCAGTCGATAGGCCGGAGACACCTCAGTACCGGTGTTCACGACCGAGGCCGTGACACCGGCGCCCAGATCATTGATAGCGGTCTTCAGATCTTCGATAGTGGCGGTGGCGCTGAGACTGACGGTTTGATTCGCACCGCTGCCGATGCGAAAGGTAAACGTCCCCGATCCGCCGCTTACGATGTCGGCCGTCGTGGATGCGACCGCCTTCGTCGACTTGTTCGTTATCTGGTGCGACTGCGCCAGTTGCGTGACCTTGACGGTATAACTTCCCTGAACGGCCGAGGACGACCCCGTCGCTGCGAGCACTGTCGAATCGCTGACCGACACGCTAGAGCGGTCGAAGTTAGAGGGCAGACGCATCTTGTCGGCCGCGCTTTGGAGGGCGATCAGCTTTGTGCTTAGGGTGGCGTAGTCGGTGGATTTCGAATTAAGGCCGGCCTTTTTGGCATTGAGTCGATCGACGGGAATGCGCGACGCCTTGACCAGTTGGTCGATAACCTGGCCGAAATCCAATCCATTTCCCAGTCCGCCAAAACTTATCGTCGCCATGCCCTCTCCGCGATCACCTTCTATGCCTGCTCCTGTAGCAACAACCCCTTCGGACTCGACAGGTACTTTTCCAATTCCAGCAACTCTTCCGGAGGAATTTGGCGAATGACCTCGCCGGATTCCTGCTCGACTACTTTTACAACTACCCGTTCGGTCTCATCGTCCACATGGATCTTGAGCTGAGGGTCCGCCAGACTCAGGACCTCGTTGACTTTGGTTGCGGCCCGATCGATTTTCGCCCGATCAACGAATGCCTGATCAGCCGGCGGCCCTTCCGGGCCGGTTTTTCTTACCCGCGGCTTTGGTCCCATGGCA
>CAYXKP010000027.1:0-37832 GCA_964465695.1 uncultured Nitrospira sp. | reverse complement strand
TCGCTGACCGGTTCCTAGAAGCTACTGGCGCAGTCACTGCTCGAGAGGCGAAAGATCAGATCCTCGATGCCATGGACCTCGAGCGGGAACGTGGCATTACGATCAAAGCCCATGCAGTGGCCATCCGGTACAAGGCTCAGGATGGGAAGACGTATGCCCTGCATTTGATCGACACGCCCGGGCATGTCGACTTTACCTATGAAGTCTCCCGGAGTTTGGCGGCTTGTGAGGGAGCGCTGTTGCTGGTCGATGCGACGCAAGGCGTGCAGGCACAGACGATCGCCAACGTCAATTTGGCGATGGCCAATCATCTCTCGATCATCCCGGTCATCAATAAGATCGATCTGGCGAGTGCCGATGTCGAGGGGACGAAACATTCGATCTCGGAAGTGCTGCAACTCGAGGCCGACGATGCCTTGCCTATCAGCGCGAAAGAAGGCAAAGGAGTTCCGGAGGTGCTGGAAGCGATCATTGCGCGGATACCTCCCCCGTCCGGTGATCCGCAGGCGCCCTTCAAGGCGCTGATCTTCGATTCCTGGTTCGATAATTATCAAGGCGTGATCGTCTTGGCGCGGCTGGTGGATGGATCGATCAGGCCGGGCATGAAGATCAAAGTCATGTCGAATGACCGGACGTTTGAAGTCATGGAAGTCGGCCAATTCACTCCCAAGCGAACCAAGAAGTCCGAGCTGTCCACCGGCGAAGTGGGATATCTCTGTGCCAACATGAGAGAAGTCGCCGACGTCAAAATCGGGGATACCCTGACGGATGCCGTGACGCCGACCCCCTCTCCGTTTCCCGGGTACAAAGAAGTCAAGCCGTTGGTCTTTTGCGGACTGTACTCAACGGACACCGCGAAGTACGAAGACTTGCGGGATGCACTCGTCAAGCTTCGGTTGAACGACTCCTCGTTCGTCTATGAGCCGGAAACATCGCTCGCCCTCGGCTTCGGATTCCGTTGCGGCTTCCTGGGATTGCTGCACATGGAGATCATCCAGGAACGGCTGGAGCGGGAGTACGGCCTGACCCTGATTACCACCGCGCCGACCGTGGTGTATCACGTGACCACGACCAAAGGCGACAAGCTGGAGATCGACAATCCGGCCGAATTACCTCCTCCCAATAACATCGCCTCCTTCGAAGAGCCCTTCATCCTGGCGACGGTCATCACGCCCGAGCGATATATGGGATCCATTCTTCAGCTCTGCCAAGAGCGGAGGGGCATTCAGCGCAGCCTGCAGTTTCTCGATCCCACCCGCGTGATGATCAGCTACGAACTGCCTCTGAATGAGGTGATTCTGGATTTTTACGACAAGCTGAAATCCAGAACCCAAGGGTATGCTTCGCTGGACTATGAATTGCTCGGATACCGGGAGTCCGATCTGGTGAAGATCGACATCCTGCTCAACGGTGAGGCGGTGGACGCCTTGTCGTTCATTACGCATCGCGAACGTTCGTACCACCGCGGTCGTCAAATGGCTGAGAAGATGAAAGAGTTGATTCCGAGGCAGATGTTCGAGATCGCGATTCAAGCGGCGATCGGGAACAAGATCATCGCCCGTGAGACCATCGGGGCGATGAAGAAAAACGTGACGGCGAAGTGCTACGGCGGCGATATCACACGGAAACGAAAGTTGCTGGAAAAGCAAAAGGAAGGAAAGAAACGAATGAAGGCTGTCGGCAGCGTCGAAGTTCCCCAGGAAGCGTTCCTGGCCATCTTGAGAGTCGGGGAAGAATGAGCCTCGATCAAAATCAGAGAAATACGGATAAGCTGCCGGGTTCTCCGAGGAGAGGGGAGCAGGTATCGCTTCCGGGAGCCAAACTCGCCGAGAACGCGGACCAAACGGGACGGAAGTCCATCGTTCGGGAGTATGCGGAAGCGATCATCGTGGCCATGCTCCTGGCGTTCGCCATTCGCGTGTTCGTCGTGCAGGCATTCAAAATTCCATCCGGCTCCATGATTCCCACCTTGCTCATCGGCGATCATATTTTGGTCAGCAAGCTTTCCTACGGCCTTCAATGGCCGACGGATTGCCAGCTGCAATGGACGTTTCCCCCGGTCAATTGCTATACATCCAAGACAGTGGTGGCGTTCGGCAAGCCGCAGCGAGGCGACATCATCGTGTTCCGGTTTCCGGAGGACGAAGAAAAAGATTTCATCAAGCGCATTGTTGGCCTGCCCGGCGATACTGTCCAGCTTCGGAATAAAGTCGTGCTCGTGAACGGCGAGCCGCTAAACGACAAAGCCTTTACACAGCGCATCGATCCCGGCATCATCGACGGTACGATCAATCCCCGCGATAATTTCGGACCGGTGACCGTGCCGGAGGGATCGTACTTCGTCATGGGCGACAATCGCGACCAAAGTCTGGATAGTCGGTTTTGGGGATATGTGCGCGAAGAAAAGATCCGCGGCAAGGCGTTTCGTATCTATTGGTCCTGGAACGGGCAGGGAAATTGGACGGAGTGGGTCCGGTGGGAACGATTCGGCAAAGCGATTCAGTGAAGAAAAGCAGCCGTACCTCTCTTCCGAACGGAGACGCACACGGCAAGAGTGACGCTCCGTCGCCCAAGGCGCTTCGACAGTATCTTCAACGATTTCCACAAGCATCAGTGCTCGTCGTCGGTGACCTCATCCTGGATCACTATGTGATGGGACGAGTCAGCCGGATCTCTCCGGAAGCGCCTGTTCCGGTGGTTCATGTCGAGTCGGAATCGCTCCGGCTCGGAGGCGCCGCCAACGTGTTCAACAATATCTTGGCGCTGGGGGGAAAAGCCGACCTCTGCGGTGTGATCGGGTCGGATGAAAGCGGGCGCCTTCTGATGAAAGAGCTCGGCGACAAGCGGTCGAATCGCGGTGGCGTGGTGATCGATCATGATCGCCCGACGACCAGAAAAAGCCGGGTCATCGCGCATAATCAGCAGATTGTGCGGTATGACATCGAAGGACGGAGCGAACTGAAAGCCTCGCTGCGGCAAAAGATTCTTCGGTATGTCGAGTCCCGGATTCGGGAGTTGTCCTGCGTGGTGGTGTCGGACTATGCCAAGGGCGTCGTGTCGTCGGCACTCATGTCTGAAATCACGCGACTGGCCGCTTTGCGGAAGGTTCCGGTCATCGTCGATCCGAAGGTTGAACATTTCAGCTACTACAAAGGTGTCACCGTCCTCACGCCGAATCACCTGGAAGCGGCTCAAGCCTCGGGTTTGCATGGAGACGGCGACCAGACGATCGACGAAGCCGGAGCGATGATTCGGCAGCGTCTCGGGTGCCGGTCCGTCCTGATTACGCGCGGTGAAAAAGGAATGAGCTTGTACGAGGGCGACGGCGCGTCCTGGCATTTGCCCACGAAGGCTCGGCAGGTGTACGACGTCACCGGAGCGGGCGACACGGTCATCGGAACCCTGGCGCTGGCTCTGTCGGCGGGGGCCTCCATCAAGATTGGAGCGGTTATGGCGAACTACGCAGCCGGCATCGTGGTGGGCATGGTCGGCACCGCGACGGTCTCTCCTAAACAGTTGTCCGAGGCGTTCGGTGATGACTAGCGCGCATTCTTCACGACGGTTCGTCGCGAAATCGCGCAGTCGCCAAGCGAGGTCCACGGCGCGAAGAATAATGAGCGCCACGCTTGTGGACGCCGGCGAGGCGAGATGGTGAGCCGGCGGTGTCTTGGCGCGCGGAGCTGTGAGGAAGAGCGGCATACTTGAAACAGTATGTTGATCGACCGAGCGGCGAATCCGCGATTACAGCAGGAGCGTTCGTGAAGAATGCGCGCTAAAGCCTCACGGTCAGTCACTCTCGTGATCCCGGCGAGATACGGCTCGTCGCGGTTCCCGGGCAAGCCGCTCGTCGATCTCAACGGCAAGCCGATGATTCAACATGTCTATGAGCGGGCGGTGGCCTGCCGTGCCGTGTCCGATGTCTTGGTCGCAACCGACGACGAGCGCATCAAACAAGCCGTCGAGCGGTTCGGCGGACGCGTCATCATGGTCAGGGGGGAGTATCGGACGGGGACGGACCGGGTTGCCGCTGTGGCTCGTATGTTTGCGGGGGAATACTTTCTGGATTTGCAGGGTGACGAAATTCCCCTGAACCCCGAGTTATTGACGGACCTGATCGAGCCGTTTCTCGAAAGCGGGATCGGCATGGGAACGCTCAAGCGCGTGATGGATCCTACGGAGGACCTGTTCAATCCCGCAGTCGTCAAGGTTGTGACGGATGCAGGAGGCAATGCCCTGTATTTTTCACGAGCGCCGATTCCATTCGTGCGTGATGACCCGGGAGGGCAGGCGATCGGCGGACTTCACTATATCCATCTGGGACTGTACATGTACAGAAAGGAGACCCTGCTCCGATTCGCGGCTTTGCCGACGAGTCGTTTGGAGGATGCCGAAAAACTTGAACAGCTCCGTGCCTTGGACCATGGCATTCGCATCCGCGTGTGGGAAACCAGCCATGCTTCGTTGCGGGTCGATCGTCCGGAAGATGTGCCCGATGTCGCAGAACGCCTGCAGCAATTCGAGACGGTCAAGCGCGAGTTACAGAACAGCGGGGTGTTTTTCAAGCCGTGAGATGCATATCCGTATCGGATCGGTCTGACGTCCACGAGAGAGGACAACCATGAACAAGTTTATCTTCGTGACGGGTGGAGTGGTCTCATCGCTCGGGAAAGGGCTGGCTTCAGCCTCCATCGGAAATCTACTCGAAAGCCGGGGGTTGAAGATCACCTTTCTCAAATTGGATCCATACATCAATGTCGATCCCGGTACGATGAACCCCTATCAACACGGGGAGGTCTTCGTCACGGACGACGGAGCCGAGACGGATCTCGATCTGGGGCACTACGAGCGGTTCACGACGCTGTCGCTGACCAAAGAGAGCAATTACACGACCGGACGGATCTATCATTCGGTCATCACCAAGGAACGGCGAGGTGATTATCTCGGTGGAACCGTCCAAGTCGTCCCTCATGTGACAGATGAGATCAAGCAAGCGATCATGCGGATTTCAAAGGGAATCGATATCACGATCGTCGAGATCGGCGGCACGGTGGGCGACATTGAGAGCCTGCCGTTTCTCGAGGCCATCCGGCAGATGCCGTACGACGTCGGGCGCGACAACGTCCTGTATGTTCATCTGACACTCGTGCCGTACATCGGTACCGCCGGCGAACTGAAGACCAAACCGACGCAACATTCGGTGAACAAGCTTCGTGAAATCGGTATCCAGCCGAACATTCTGTTATGCCGAACCGACCGCTACATTCCCCCCGAGCTGAAGGCTAAAATCGCCATGTTCTGCAACGTGGATAAGGATGCCGTCATCACGGCCAAGGACGTCGAGACCATCTACGAAGTGCCGATCGTCTTCAGAAAAGAAGGATTGGACGAATTGATCGTGCGTCAGCTCCATGTGGAGACCGGCCAGCCTAACCTGCGCGAGTGGGATGCGATGGTGCAGAAGATCAAGCGGCCGAAGCATGAAATCTCCGTCGCGCTGGTGGGGAAGTATGTGGGATTGAAAGAGTGCTACAAGAGCTTGGGAGAGGCGCTGATTCATGGCGGGATCGACCATGAAACCAAGGTCAACATCAATTGGGTCGAGTCGGAAGATATCGAGCGGCAAGGAACGGAGCGAATCCTGCGGGAGGCGGATGGCATCTTGATTCCCGGCGGGTTTGGGACGAGGGGGATTGAGGGAAAAGTGACGACCATCAGGTATGCGCGGGAACGGCACGTGCCGTTCCTCGGTCTCTGTTTGGGGATGCAATGTGCCGCGATCGAGTTCGCTCGGAATGTGGCAGGACTGGCCGGCGCCAACAGCGCCGAGTTTGACGAGCGGTCTCCTCATCCCGTGATCCATCTGATGCCCGATCAGCAGGGCGTGAGTGACAAGGGCGGGACCATGCGGCTCGGGTCGTACCTCTGCAAGTTGGGGGAGGGGACCCTTGCGCAGAAGATGTACGGGGTGAGCGAGGTTCGTGAACGCCATCGTCATCGTTATGAATTCAACAACGCGTATCGTGAGCGGCTGACCGCGAAGGGACTGGTCCTGAGCGGAGTGTCCCCGGACGGCCGACTGGTCGAAATCATCGAGTTGAAGGATCATCCCTGGTTCCTGGGAACGCAATTCCACCCTGAATACAGTTCCCGGCCGCACCGCCCGCATCCTTTATTTAGCGGATTCGTGGGAGCGGCGCTGCGCAAGAAACTGGGACACTGAGGATGAAGGTTAAAGATAAGGTTAAGGTTTAGCTTGCGAAGTACAAAGCCTTCCGCTCAACCTCAACCTTGACCTAATGGGGAAACTGTGGCGACGCTGGTGGACATTGGTTCTTTCACGGTCGGTCAAGGGCAGCGTCCGTTTTTGATCGCTGGCCCTTGCGTGATCGAGAGCCGGCAACTGGTGATGGACACGGCGGGACGAATCGCCGAGATCACGAAGTCGCTGGGAATCCCATATATCTTTAAATCGTCGTTCGATAAGGCCAACCGAACCTCCATCACGTCGTTTCGGGGACCCGGACTCGTCGAAGGTCTGGCGATTCTCAAGAACGTACAGGAACAGTTCACGGTGCCGGTCTTGACGGATGTGCATACGGAGGAGCAGGCGACCGAGGTGGGAAAGGTCGTGGATGTCCTCCAGATTCCGGCGTTTCTCTGTCGGCAGACGGATTTGCTGATCGCCGCAGCAAGAACCGGCAAAGTCGTCAACGTAAAAAAAGGCCAATTCCTTTCTCCTATCGAGATGGGCAACGCCGTGAAAAAAATCGAAGAATGCGGCAGCCGGCGTATTCTGCTCACGGAGCGCGGTTCATCCTTCGGCTACAATAATCTCGTCGTGGACATGCGGTCCTTCCCTATCATGAGGGCCTTAGGGTATCCTGTCGTCTTCGACGCGACGCACAGTGTTCAGCTGCCGGGTGGCGGGGGGACAACATCCAGCGGTCAGCGGCAATTTGTCGAACCGTTGGCTTGTGCAGCGGCCGGAGCGGGGGTCGAAGGATTTTTCATGGAGGTCCACCCGAATCCGGATGAGGCGCTGTCCGATGGACCAAATATGGTCCCGTTGCATCAATTGAAGTCGTTGCTGGAGCGGGTTCTGCGCATATGCGACGCGGCAAAACCACGAAGCTGAAGCCGCCCGCGCGGCGCGGTACACCTCCGAAAGCGAAGGCCGCTGGTCTCCTATCGAAGGCTGCGAAGGGGCGCAGTACGACCATGACGGGGAAGCTATCCGGTCGAGAAGTGAAAGCCGCAAAAATGGAGGAAAGCCTCGCCGACGGTCGGCGTGTCCTTGAAATCGAGGCGCGCGCCGTTCAATCGCTCGTGGACCGGTTGGATGCCAAGTTTGCCAAGGCCGTGGATCTGCTCGTTCAATGCAAGGGAAAGGTCGTCGTCTCCGGCATGGGGAAGTCGGGCCTGATCGGACAGAAAATGGCCGCGACCCTCGCCAGTACCGGCACCTCATCGTTCTTTCTACATCCCGCCGAAGGCGTGCACGGAGACTTGGGCATGTTGGCGCGTCGGGATGCGCTGGTCGCGATTTCCAACAGCGGCGAAACGCAGGAGTTGCTTCAGTTGCTTCCTTATGTGAAACGGCTGGGCATTCCGGTCATTGCGTTCACGGGACGGATGAATTCGACCCTGGCGAAAAATGCCGATGTGGCGCTCGATGTGTCGGTACAAGAAGAGGCCTGCCCCATGGGGTTGGCTCCGACCGCCAGCACGACCGCCACGTTGGCGCTGGGCGACGCGCTGGCCGTCGCTTTATTACAGAAGCGGGAGTTCAAGGAAGAGGATTTTGCTCGCTTCCATCCCGGCGGCACCTTGGGACGCCGGTTGCTGATCAAGGTGAAGGACCTTATGCATGCCGATGCGGAGATCCCGATGGTTCAAGCCACCGTCGGAGGGATGGCGGCGATGCTTGAAATGAGTGCAAAAAAGCTCGGTATGACCACCGTGGTCGATCACAATGGTCTGTTGGTCGGTGTGATCACCGACGGCGACTTGCGGCGCTTTATCCAGCGGGGCACGGATTTGGTCAGCACGACGGCGGGCGAACTGGCCTCTCACAATCCCAAAACGATCGGACCGCAGGAATTGGCGGCAACCGCAGTGGAGATGATGGAACGCTATTCGATCACGACGCTGGTGGTCACGGAAGATGGGCGGAACATCCGCGGCGTGATTCATTTGCATGATTTGCTCAAAAACGGGATCGTTTAGCAGGATGTTGAAAAAGTCCGCCAGCGTCGTTCTCGCATCGCTCAGTGGCTCACCGTACCACCGGGCAAGAGCAGCACAGGCTGCTCTGGGTGGGTGGGTGAAAAGATTACGCCTCGCCTGGAACACTGCCGGCTCACCGTCTCGCCGGCGCGCACAGACGTGGCGCTCTTTCTTCATCGCGCCGTGCGCCTCGCTGCGGCCTTGCTGGACAGCCTTTTTGACCATCCTGCCGGGTATCCTCAAGTGAGATAGTGTTTTAACGATCTGTTTAGGAGAGGATGGGACCATGAACCGCGTGCTGGAAGTGTGGCGGGAAATAGGAGCGGAATCTCTCAATCTGCCCAATCTCCTGACACTCGTCCGCATCCTTCTGATCCCGGTCTTCATCATTCTGTTTGTCCATCCGACGCCCGATCAGTCGCTGGCCGCGGCCATCGTCTTCACCGTTGCGGCGGTGACGGATATGTTGGACGGCTACATCGCCCGGCGAACCGGTCAGATCACCAAGCTCGGCAAGCTGCTCGATCCGATCGCGGACAAACTTTTGGTGTTGTCGGCGCTGATTCTTCTCATGAACGTGGATCGAGTCAGCGCCTTGATCGTTCTGCTGATCATTGCACGAGAAGTGGCGGTGACCGGCATCCGAGCCATTGCCGCGGGGGAAGGGATGATCATCCCGGCCGAGGCGACCGGCAAGTATAAGATGGCGCTCCAAGTCATCGCCATCATTCTGTTGATCCTTGAAGGCACGGAGCTGGCCCAACTGGGCAATTTGCATCTGGCCGGCACCGTCACCTTATATTTGTCGCTGGTGCTGGGCTATATCTCCGGTAGTCAATATGTGTGGAGCTTTTGGAAGCAGATCGTCGCCAAGGGGCTCTGATGGAGCAATAGCATAACTGAGGCTTCTAAGTGCAACATCGCTTCTCTTTCATCTTGAAACGGACGGCATCTCGATAGTCCAGCCTCGACGTGGTGGGCAACGTGCGACCTTTCAGATCTGCCTGCGCGTTGGTCCTTCTCCACATCACCCTGATAGCTTGCCGCGATAACGGGTCGCCCCCACCGCTCGAAGCGTTCGCCTATCCACACACGACAGGACAGTGTCCCGCCGGGTCACGTCCAGGTCCAGCGGGAGCAACGGATGGAAAAGTCTCGACCGATGGCATTCGCTATATGGTCCGCACTCCTTCCAATCATGACGCCACGTTTGCTCACCCGTTGTTGATGGTCTATGCCGCGGCAGGACAGAGCAGGTGGGCGTCTGAAAGATTTACCGGCCTCACCACCGCAGCGACCGGTGCCGGATTTGTGGTGGTGTATGCCGACCATTTGCAGTTGCACATCCCTGCTATCGAGCAGCTTGGAGCCATTCCCGACCTCGTGGCAAAGGACTGGTGCATCGATCGGAAGAGAGTCTATGCGACCGGCCATTCCGATGGAGGCACTGCATCCTTGGCCTTAGCCGTGCTGGATACAACGAGGAAGATTCCCGCTGCTGTCGCGCCGAGCGCAGCCGGCTGGACCGGAAAAGATCTCGAGTCGTTTCAATGTCGCGAGCCCATTCCGATCCTGATCATGCACAGCAAAAACGACACGTTGTTCCCCGGTTGGGGAACCCAAACATCAACTTGGTGGGCCAGTTGTAACCGCTGCGATGTGACGAGGACAAAGCCGGTCGAGGGAGGATGTCGCGCCTATCAAGGATGCGCCTCAGGTGGCGCGACGCTCTACTGCGAAGGTACGGGAAGCCATCGCGAATGGCCAAATTTGAATCGGGTCATGCTGGAGTTCTTCGCGCACCCGGAGAAGTTTTTGTGATGGTCGGAAGCAATCACGAAGGTAGGTAGGATGGAGCAGCAAGGACTCTTCATTGGGCTCATGGTCGCTGGGTATCTGCTAGGCGGCGTGCCGTTTGGGGTCGTCATCTCCAAGGCGATGGGCCTGCCCGATCCCCGTACGGTCGGGAGCAAGAATGTCGGCTTTACCAACGTGCTGCGCGTATCTGGGAAAAAGGCCGGCATCCTCACGTTAATCGGCGATATGGGCAAAGGGTGGGCGATGGGCTTTGCGGCGACGCAATTGCTGCAGGACGAATGGGCCATGTTGGTCATCGCACTGGCTCCGTTTATCGGACATCTCTTTTCGCCGTTTCTTGGATTCAAAGGTGGAAAAGGCGTCGCGACCGCACTTGGCTCCGTCCTCGGCGTCGCGCCATTGATTGGGTTGTTGCTGATCCTGGCCTGGATCGGAGCGGTCGCCCTCTGGCGCTATTCGTCCGGCGGTGCATTGACGGCGTTCGGCCTCTTTCCCATCCTTGCTGCGTCTCTTCGACCGACGGCGCCCTTTGCGTTGTTCTCCGTGCTGATGACTGTGCTTATCGTGATCAAGCACAAGGAAAACATTGAACGGTTGTGGAAGGGGACGGAGCGTAAGATGGGACAAGGTCGGCCCAGTTGATCCAATGCTCGCGGACCCCACCACTTTTGCTAATTATCCTGCTTGTTGGTTTCTAGTGGTTCAAAACAAAACTCTTCCGCAATAACAAATGATTTGTCGAAAAGTAGAACCCGGTATGGGTGGCCCACCCTAGCGCAGTCAATCTTCTTGGTCGTCACTCCACCCTTTTGCAAGAGCTGTTTCAGCAGACCGAATAACAGTTTGTGGCGCGCGCATTAACAAACCGAGCGTCTCAAGTGCTTCTTTTGATATAGGTTGCCAGGGCATAAATATTGGTTTTGTGCGGAAGCAAAAACCTGAAACGGAAAAGCTGAGACATTCTACTTTTCTCCACAAATAATGCGAAGCATAATCACGGTACCGTACAGGCTGTTGCAGATATGGCAGGACAAGTTGAAAGTTACCTCGAGACGATGCTGACTTGTGCTGAAAAGCCGAGTTGGGAAAGGGCTGCTTGCAATCTTCCCAGTTGAGGCTGAATGCGCGTACGTCAGTGTCGCCGATGTGAGCCACTACGTCGATAATAGTCGCAAGATCAGCTAGATCGAATAGAAACGCCACCTCGCCGTCACTTCCGTCTAACGGCGTGTTATGCGGCGGTGCGTTTGCGGACCGTTCGGCTTGAGCGGGCAGGTAGACGGCGCGAGGAACGTGCCACCTTCAAGAGGGAGCGCAATGCATCGTTTACTGCTTTCGAATCGTGGAAGGCTTTGGCGACATCAGGCTCAAGGACGACGACATTTGCGTTTTCCTTTATGAGGCGTCGATAATATTTCCCCCGAACGGCCTTCGAATAGTCGAAGGTATATTCGGGGCGGAGATCGTCAATGGAAACTTCGGTCTTACGTTTCATGTCGATTCCTCTCGCCTCGTGTCGCAGGTCGTGCACTGATAATTCGTATGGCCCTTCCGCGTTCAGTATGTGAAACGACTAATAGCTTTCCGTATGCAGAATAGCCAATCGTGATGAACCTCCGCTCCCCGACGGAACGAGCAGGATCATCGAAGGTGGCCGACAAAGCATCATAGAACACGGTGGTGGCTTCGTCAAAGGACACTCCATGTTTTCGATGGTTCCGCTTGGCTTTTTCACGATCCCACTCAAACTGCATTCAACGGTTCCAGCACCGGAGTGACTACTTGGCCTCTAGCATAAAGACATCGGCCGACATAGTAACCGACATGGGCGCAGACTGGCGCAGAATTCTTGCTCATGTTCCCTTACTTGTCAACGCTCTCCATATGGTGAGACACGACTCTTCGGCTGCACGGGTTTGAATATCCATCAAATCGGGTGCAGATAATCTCCATTGACCCTCTGGCTTTTGACGATCGTCACGGAGCCTTCCATGGTAAGGCTAAATGTACGTACGTCGGCGATGCCATTCCATCATTCCTTCCCGCATGCCGCTTCCCACAAGCCTTGATTGAGCGATCCCGGCTCAATGGGAACCCAGGGGCCTTCGCTGGTGTGGTCACCGCCACCAATCACCTGTCCCGTCCCCATATGCCCGTAGAAGTCCGTGGCTATCAGTGTTCGAACCAGCTTTTCTACACAATCGATTTGCTTTGTCATCTTTGTCGAGTAGAATCGAGAGGGGGATCGGTTTCCTTGCATCCACTTCCAGTCAACCAGCGCAGATAGAGTCACCAGATTGCCTTCTCTACGTATGGTAGCAGGATCGATGTATGCCGTTTGCAATGGATGGGACTGATGCCGAGCATCGATGGCCATCCATTCGGCTTGCACTGGTTGATGAGCCAGACTCAGCGCTGTGAGTGTAATCGAAAGAAGAAACTGATACGTGCGCATGGCTGATCCTCGCGAGGAGCCTATTGTATCAGCCACGCTGTCGTTTCTGGAATGGAGCCCTCCCGGTAAGCGGGAGGGCCGATCAGAACCAAGCCCGGATCACGCTAACACTTGTTGATCCTCGGTCTCGGCTGCACTTTTGCTCGAAGTTGGTCCATCCGATCGGTGATAAAGCTGAATCGTTTCTTTGGCGGATAGGGAAATCGATAGGCAATCGGCTCTTCCTGGGGCGGCAAATGATTCATGTCCCGATAGACGTTCACGGGAGCGGAATCCGCGGCCAGGTGGAACATGGAGCGATAGCCTAGTCCACAACCGGTGATGTTGAGCAGCTCGCCGAACCCATTCTGAGAGGCCCGTTGGATCGCCCTTTGCCCGATCGACTTAAATGAATAGAATTGCCCTTTCGCCCACTTGTGGCCCCAGTACAATTGCTCGACGGTCATCTTGGCCGGTTTGTAGACGACATGCTCGCCGGTATAGGCGGTCCAATTTTCCGTGAGAATCCGTCCGGCTGCTTTGAGTTCCGCAAACTGCTTGGTGCCGGGATAGGGAGTCATGATGCGCCAGAGCGCTCCGGCCAAACCCATCTTCGTCGCCCATTCGGCGGTCCGCTCAAAATCAAAAACATCCTCATGGTCCAAGCCGCAGATAAAGCCGGCATGAATGTCGATCCCGTGATCGTGTATGCGCTTGATCATCTCTTCATACAGCTTGGCTTGGTTTTGTTTGTCGACGGATTTGAGCGAATCCTGGTTGATGGATTCGATGCCCATGAACATGGCCGAACACCCGGACTCTTTCAATGTCTTGAGCAATTCGGGATGATGAGCGATGTACGTCGCGCTCATCTGGCTCATCCACTTCTTCCCGAGCGGCTTCAAGGCTTGGCACAGCTCACGGGTATAGGCCGGATCCGATAGCAAGTCGTCATCCCAAAACATCACCATCGGCCCGTTCATTTTTTCGACGAGTTTGACCACGTCGGCCGGCGGCTTTTTCCGAAATCCATACTGGCCGCCTCCGAGCGCCAAGTGGATGGAGCAGAACGTGCAGCGGTAATTGCATCCTCGGGTCGCCGTCAGGGCATCTCGAAACATGTACCCCGGGGGCAACAGATCCCAGCGCGGCGGCTTCTCATCCCACTGTGGAACCATATAGGGCATGCGGTACTGTTGCTGCATCTTGCCTTTCTTGAAATCTTCAATCAGCCGCGGCACGGTCAACTCTCCTTCTCCGATGACGATGGCATCCGCGTGTTTGATCGCTTCATCCGGCAAAGTGGAGGGATGGATGCCGCCGAGCACCACTTTGGCCCCACGTTCTCGGAAGAGCCGTGCGACCTCATAGGCCCGGACGGCGACGACGGTGGTCACTGTGATGAAGACCAAATCATAGTCGCGCGTGAAATCGAGAGGCCCGACGATTTCGTCTTGGATCTCAATATCCCACTCGTCCTCGGGAATGAGGGCGGCGAGGGTCGGGAGGTTCAAATTGGGCGTACGGAACAGCTTCCAGACCGAATCCCATTTCTGATCTTCGGGATGTGGGATAATGAGACCGATCTTGTGGTGCCCCATAGTTGCCTCCTCAAAATGGTTGAATGAATGCTTCTATTTCAAAGCCTCCTTGGACGCTCTTTCGCTCGCTAGCTTGTATCACTTTATCGGGTTTGTCCCCCCTGGCGATTCCCCTAGTGTGGTTTGGCAAGCCGTTGATCGATCCGCCCGGGGCTGCGACTATGCCGATTGGATAAGAGCCAAACGCGACAACACTGTGAGAATTGCAGTGCTGTTTGGTTTTAGTGAGACCGATTGCACGCCTCGATTCAAAACCATCGACGGTTTTGCAGTCTCGTGAACCGGCTTGTGCAATAAGTGGAAGGAGAGTGAAGATGTCGGCGAGTGAGCGTCTCATCGCGATCGACTGGTGGACGCTAGACTACTGGTTCATGCGAATGGAATCAAGAGTTTTGATGGCGGTAGGGAAGCATTGACGCAAAAAGCTCGATCCTCATG
The DNA here is from genome assembly GCA_964465695.1 of uncultured Nitrospira sp. Classification (GTDB taxonomy): domain Bacteria; phylum Nitrospirota; class Nitrospiria; order Nitrospirales; family Nitrospiraceae; genus Nitrospira_D. Next base: position 23,315 of record CAYXKP010000027.1, on the reverse strand, counting down.
CAGCGGCTCAGTCGGGTTGCGGACAATCAGAGGACGCGTCCTTACAAGGGAGCTTTATGGTGACAGTCAGGATCTTTTCCGATCTGCGACGGCCGATCGTCTGCGATGCGGGTTGAGGGGCAGACTTACCCGAGTTCATGGAGCTTGAGCATGTTCGTGCCGCCTGTTTGGCCGGCAATAGTCCCGGACACGATGACGACCTTATCCCCACGATTGACCAGTTCTTCCGATGTGAGTCGTCGTTCGACTTCGTGGATACGTGTATCGCTCTCCCCGATACGCGACATGATGAATGAGCGAACTCCCCAATAGAGCGCCATGCGCCGTTTGATCGGCTCAGCAGGGGTGAAGGCCAGGATCGGGGCACTCGGTCGTTGTTTGGAGATCAACCGAGCCGTGGCCCCGCTTTCGCTGAACGCCACAATCGCCGTTGCATCGGTTATCCTTGCCGCAAACGACGCCGCGGCACAGGTGGCTTCTGAGATCGAAACGTGTTCCAAATCAGCCTGGCGTTTGAGCACGACTCCCGGCTCCGTTCCTTCTTCCGCCGCACGAATAATCCGATCCATGACTTGGATGACTTCGATCGGATGCGCGCCGACGGCCGTTTCAGCCGAGAGCATCAAGGCGTCGCTGCCGTCGAAAACGGCGTTGGCAACGTCCGACGCCTCCGCTCTCGTCGGACGCAAGGCGTGCGTCATGGATTCCAGCATCTGAGTGGCGGTGATCACCAGGCGCCGCCGCCGGTTGGCTTCCACGATGATCCGCTTCTGCAGCAGGGGCACGGTTTCCGGCCCCATCTCTACTCCCAGATCTCCTCGAGCGATCATCACCCCGTCCACCTGCTCCAAGATATCCTCCAACGCCGCCACCGCTTCTGCTCGTTCAATCTTCGCGATGATCGGTGTGTCGGCTCCGTGCTCCGCCAACAGAGCTCGGGCGGCGCGGATATCCTGAGGACCACGCACGAAAGAGAGCGCCACATAGTCGACACCTTGCTCAACCCCGAATCGGATGTCGTCCCGATCTTTCTCGGTCAGCGTGGGAGCGCTCACGGCGGTGTCTGGAAGATTGACCCCTTTCTGCGAAGTAATTGTGCCGCCCGTTATAACGGAACATTCAATCACGTCGTCTGCAACATGAACGGCTCGCAACTCGATGAGCCCATCGTTGATGAGCACTCTCGCACCCACATGAAGATCGCTCGAGAGTGACGCGTAGGTGATCGGGATCTCCGGAAGTGAGGCGCCGACGGATGTGTGAGTATCGGGCCGTTCGTCGGATAGATCCGACGTCCGTAATCGCACGATCTGACCGCCCTTCACTTCGATGCCTTCTTTCGGCACAAGCCCCACTCGAATCCGAGGACCTTGCAGATCCTGAATAATCGCCACGGTCGAACCCTGTCTTTCGGCTGCATGGCGGATCGCAGCGATCGCGGTTGCGTGCCATTCATGCGTGCCATGAGAAAAATTCAGTCGGGCAGCATTCATGCCGTTCTCAATCAATCGTTCCAACATGCCGGCTGAGCTGCTCCGCGGTCCTATGGTGCAAACGATTTTGGCTTTTCGTATGCTCATGTGGAAGACCTCTACACTGCTTATCCGGAAAGAAGGAAAGAATACCACAGATCTATTCAACGGATACCTAATTAGCGGAGATTGATCGAGGTTTCATCGTGATGAGCCGATGTTTCCCTCAGCGATATGGCAGCCGCAATGATGTCCCACTCTACTTCAGTGCTATCCGGCAGATCGGATTCATGCATTTCCTTTTCTTTTCTCTCTCAGCCGGTACAATGACTTGACCACAAGGCACGGTTTCTGCCAGTCCCGATTTCGATGACGCGCACCACTCTCCAGTAGCGAAAGGACCGTCATGGGAACGCTCATTTCGGTGGCATCCGGCAAGGGTGGTGTGGGTAAGAGCGTGGTTTCAGCCAACCTTGCGTTGGCACTGGCCAAGAGCGGAAGACAAGTCATACTGGCCGACCTTGATGTGGGCGGGGCCGATGCCCATATCATGTTCGGAGAGTTGAATCCGCCGGTGACCTTGACGGATTTTCTCAACAAACGAGTCAGCCGACTGGACGAAGCCGCCATTCCCATCTCAATCCATCCGAACCTTCGTCTCATCGTAGGGACCGGGGAGACCTTGGCGAACGCCAACATGGCCTATGCCCGTAAGAAACGGCTGACGAAGCAGTTCCGGGATCTAGAGGCCGACATCGTGGTGATCGATATTGGAGCCGGCACCAACTACCACGCGCTCGACTTCTTTCTGATGGCCGATCTCCATTTGGCGGTCGCCACTCCCGAACCGACGGCGGTGCTGGACCTCTACCGGTTCATTAAGTTGGCCGCGATCCGCCGTGTCTTGGCCGGATTTCTTGCGCGAAGTCCTCTGTCGGAGGTTCTCTCCAACCGGGACTTCACGAGTGTGGAAGAGGTCCTGGAAGTTGCGGGTGCCGGCGATGCAGAGGGGCGTGACGCGGCAGCGGCCACGTTGCAATCGTTCCGGCCGGGGTTGATTATCAATCGGGTGGCCGACGGTTCCAATGTCAATGTCTCGTACCTCCGTAAGGTTCTCCATCAATACGTTGGCGGCGATCTGACCTTACTCGGGGAGATCCCCGAGGACCCGGCGGTGAGCCGGGCGGTTCGGAGGTTCCTGCCGGTCATTGAAGCGGCCCCCGAATCGTCGGCTGCTAAGGGTCTGTTGGCTCTCTCCGTTGCCGTGCAGAGATTAGTCTCGGCCTGTGTCGTCGAACGTAACCAAGAGACAAACCTACGAGAGAAGAAGCAGCCCAGAGTGCCGATAGCTAATCCGATCTTCTCCCAAGACCCTCAGATCGCTGTCCAGCTGAAATCAGAGGTTTCGCCTCGCACACTGGAAGCGAGACAGCCTGCCGGCAGCGCTACCACCCGAAATACCAACGGGCTCATTGTCTAAGACAGTGAAGAATGGACCGGGTATAGACATAGACATGCCTTGATTAGTCCACCGTGCGTCCGACGCATCCCTTGAGATGCTTGACTGTCAGCCCGGAATTTACTTCGTTATTCCGATGCGGCACTCACCTTTGTCCCTTCTTTCACCGGCGGTTCAATCGTGATATTCGGACCCTGCACCTTTGGAAGCAGTCCTGCTCCGGGTTTCTCCAATAAGCGTTCGTCGTTTTGGTTGAACGGCAAGTTTTGCTTTGAACGGCTGTCGTCAAAGATCGCCGCGTTGGTGAGGGCCTCTTGGTTTCCGGCGTTGGCCTGTCCTGGATCGTTTGCCAATGATTGACCCGTCACGGGATCGACGGCCTTGCCCATCGGGTAGCCGGGGTGTTTAGGCAACATAGCCGGATTGGCAAATGCGAGCGAGACAGTCAAAGACACAACGGCCGTTGCAATTACCAGGATCGAGGTTTTCATGGCGAAACCTCCTTGGCTGGGGTTGAAAAGACAACAACGTCCTCCCAGGCCAGGGCCATCGAGAACATCTCCATAGCGATGAGGCTTGGCTTGGGACCCAGGAAGAGCGGTAAAGGTATCCCGTTTCATAGATATCTCCGGGATAAGTTCAGCATCGCTCTCAAAACGATGAGAGTCAAGACGGGAGGAATCGGCCATCCATGCGGCTGTACATGAATAGGGTGAGGTTAGGATCAGCTAGAATCCAAGTTCTTTTTCGAGGTCGGCTTTCTTCTTGTCGAATTGCTTCTGCTCGGCCTCGCTTCTCTGACCGAAGGTACCTTTCATGCTCTCGCCGACCTTTTCCATGGCTCGCTGGGACTCGTCTCCTTTTCTCTTAATCTGAGCCGTCAAGTCCTTCGCTTTCGGCGAACCGGAGAATTCGTAATACCTCATTGCCAGGCCTTGTGAAAAAGTGGGATCGGAACGTTTCATAATGGCATCGCCGCGCTGTTCCGCGCGATCCCTCGCTGGTCTGTCTCCGCCGGAAAGATATTTCATCCAAAGAGACGCGCTCCTGAGTTTCTCAAGTGATTGCGCGGTGGCTTTGCTCAATTCGACCATGTTGCCGGTTAAACCGTGGGCGTCCTTTTCCTCCGCCTTCATCAGCCGGTCGGCATTAGCCGACGCCAAGGCAGCCAGTTCTTGCCGGAACGCCGGCGGGGACTGAAATGGCTGCCTTGAGCCGATGTTGGGATCGATGGAACCATACCGGCCGCTGTCGATGTTCCAAGCCTTCTCGAAGAGACGTAGGTCATCAGGTTTGGCCTGAACGGCTTTGATGAGGACTCGATTAGCGTCCTGATGGTCACCGATGGTCTCCAGGTATTGGAATGCAGAAGTCCGGCCATCGGCCCGTATCGGCTCGGCTGAATACAGGGCCCCTTTCGCTTCGGCTGCTTTGGCGAGATCCCGGCCGAGTTTCGGCAGGTTGGCTTTCGCTTTTCCCGCCGCGTTCTTGTCATACCATTCGACGCAATCGTTCGCGACAACGTTCATGTAGGTCACGAAGAGAGCGGCCGGTTGCCCTGTCTGCTCGGCCTTCTGCAGGGCCGCCGATTGAGCCAGCGCGGTTTTCTTTTCGTCATCGGCCAGACAGGGATCGTCCGCGCGGACTGGGGGAACCGCGAGGGCTAGGAGCATCAGGGCATAAACACCTGCTATCGTCAGACGCATCGTTAGTCCCTTCCCTTATTTTCCGAAGAGCCCCTTCATCATTTTATTGACGTCAACGGCTGGTTCCCGGTCCTCTTCCGTTCGAGGTGGTTTTGTTCCACGGCTCCGACCACGATCCATGGGCTGGTCTCCGCCCATCGTCATGTGTCCCATCATGGCCCCCATGTCGTTTTTCGTATATCCGGCAGGGATTTCAAAGAGGGCGGGGTCCTGCTTCTCGATCTTCACATTGGTCAGCTCATTGGCCATGCGAATTTTCTTGTTTCCTTCTTTGGACAACAAGTCCATCTTCAGGATAATTCCTTCCTTAGTGGTCCAGAAGAAGCCGCCGAATTTTCCCGAACCATCCTTCTTCACGGCAACGATCTTGGATTTCGTGGTTTTTATGCCATTGATCGTTTCCTGTCCCACCTCCGTCTGCTCGACAATGTCGAAGGCCTCCATGCCGGACGTATTCGAGGCGCTCATCGGCATTTCCATGTACATGTCTCCCATCAGCTGCCAGACCACATTCTTGTCCTTGCGAACGATCGTGGTCATGCCGTCCGATCCACCCATCTCCATCCGCTCTTTGTCAGCGGAGTGGTAGATGCGTGACGTCATCGTCATGCCACCTTCTGTTTCCATCGTGCTATCGGCCGAGAAATCCACTTTCACTTCAGGTGGCGGTGCGGCATGTGCCGCGAGAGGAACCAGCATCACGCACGCCAGCAGACCGACATGACTTAATGGCTTCATACGCACGTCCTCCTAGAGAAAGGTGTGTGGGGTTGCAAGGTAACGAGAATCAATAGGAGCCGTCAATAAGCAGAAGTCCGGAGAGTACGGTTAAGAAAGCTCTAGACCGACGGGAAAAGTCGCTGCATAGCCGCCGTCTGTTTCAGACGGCTCAAGCGTCAATTGATAACCGCCGTCGCGGAAGATGAAATCATGATGATTCCTCGCTCGACGGCGTCCTTTCGACGAGTAAGGGAGAGCGGCATGCACGCGGTCCGTCAATTCATCGGGAAAATACAATTGAGAGGTAAACTCGTAGCGTTGGCCGGCCATGGGCGCCGTACGGATCTTGAAATGAATGTGCACGGTCCGCATAGGATACCAGCCGGGATAGATGGTCATGAACCGTGCTGTTCCGTGCGGATCGGTCAGCTGATATCCTCGTAAAAACTTCTGTCCGATCGTGTTGAATCCAGGATCCCGTACATCGGAATAGATGCCCATGGCGTCGCAATGCCAGACATCGACTTGAGCATCCTGCAAGGGGAAGCAGCCACTCCTATTGATCCGCATGATTTGAAGAATCAGAGTCAGAGGCGTCCCGACCTTTATTCGACCGTCTGTCGGATCGGAGCGAATGTCTGAACGATGCAAGCGTTCATCGACGAAATAGGGGCCTTCTGTTTGTTCAGGCCGGACTACACAGAGGGATTGAGATGTATCGGAAGCGGCTTGAGCCGGGCTTCGCTTTCCATTGATCAGCCAGACCGCGCTGGTTACTCCTGCCAACACAAGAGCTTCACGGCGAGAGAAAAGTCGTCGACTGGTATCGCCTGTCATTGGCCGCTTTCCCCTGACTGTTTCATACACGATAGACTATTACCTGCCCCTGAGTCGCGGTGACACGCTTGGGGGAGGAGGCGGTGAAGATGATGGGCCGGGCGAAAACGACCGTGGTCCGAAATATCCGAAATAGGGGTAGGGGCGATAGAAGCCGGGACCGCCCCAGTAACTGTAAGGGTATCCACCGTACGGGTAGAATCCGGACCAGCCATAGCCATAAGGCGGATAATAGGACCCATAATACAAGCTCCTGTCTCTGTTCTGAGAGGCGACGGTCTTCCAGTCTATAATGTGTTTCACTTCTAGGACCGGATAGACATAATCGCTTTCATCCAACGGTCTTGTGGTTACGCCTTTCACGGTGCCGATCACGGTAATGGGCGTGCCTTGGGGGAGAGTCGCGGGATCGAGGAACGCTTCCCGAACCGCCAGGAACCGCCCTTCGGACTGAAGACGATCTTCCGTTAATTTCCCTTCTTCACCGGTCGGCCGTTGCAGGACCTCCAGCTCTGTTCCTTCCGGTGTTCGTTTTCCTTTGATGACCGTACCGCCGAGCATGATCGTTCGCCCTACATATTCGCCGGGTGACTGTTGCAAATCCGCAAAACGCACGTCCTTATCGATTTCCTTCTCCAGCTCAAGGGGTATACCGAGCGATTCAGCGGTTCGATGAACCTGATGGATGGATTCAGCGCAGGCAGACAAGAGGAACAACCCACAGAGCAGGGAAAAGAGCGCCATCATGCGAGACATGGATGTTCTCCGTTCCTAGAAATGATAGGACAACCCGCCAAGGACATGCTGGGCTCGGTAATTGCCGCTAAAGCCGCCCAAGGAGCCTAATGCCTCATCAAAGTTAAATGTCGCTCCGGTATACTTATACTCCGTAAAGACGGCGATGTGTGGTGTGACGAACGCGCGCAGACCGGCCAGTACATTCCAGGCTGCAGCCACGTCAGAGTCACTTCGTAAAATTAAGCTATCGTCTAGATGTGCGATTCCTGCTCCGACACCAACTCCGGCATATGGCTGGAAAGTACGCCCTGGATATCGCGCAATAAAGTTGACCCCGACGGTCGTCACTCGAAAATGAGCGCCAGTATCGGGATCAAAAGCCGGAGTGGCAGGATCATCTTCTAAACTCTTTATATGAGGAGTCGTGTGAAAGACTTCCGCTTCAATTCCGTACCAACTATGCCCCGGAAAATATCCAATCTTTCCTCCATAAGTGATTGAGTTCGCTAGATCAAAATCGGCCAGCGGCCCTGGACGTCCTGCTGAGACGCCCGTTCCTGCGATGCTATTGATACGATCCGCAAAGTTCACTCCTGCCTGTCCGGCAACATACATTTCAGCGGTCGCAATGACCGGTGCGCCGATCGCCATACTTGCGAGCCAGGTAGCCAGAGCTCCCATAAACATTTTAGTTTTCTTATTCATACCTGACCCTCATTTGGCATCATACCAAAAGTTTCGTGGCGCTGTCGTAGTATTCCAGGATGGGAGAAATGTGTAGAACGACCAACGAGGGATTTTCATAGGAGAGATGCAGGCCGCTGATTGGACTGCACACGGTACATGTGGTACATCCCCTGCGGAACGAGAAGTCAGCAAGGGATGCAGTTAGTTCGCTGACCGTTCTTCTTCCCGACTTGATCGCTAGGCTGACGCCGAACGGAAGGATCGAAACCGGTGGGCTGGATCCGCTCATGAAAGTGATTCAAGGAATCAGATAGTGCCTAATGAAGTGACCGACCGGTCCAGCGGTGGTGTCGATTACTCTCTCTTTCTATCTTGAAGAAGAATGCATCCAGGGTCGAAGACAGATCCTCCGCCTCGGAACTCATCATCCGGCCGGAACACCAGCCTGTGCGCTCGGGACCGGCTGGTAGTCTGGGTTGCCGTCGGTCTGGTTTTGTTGTCGGTACTGTGGGCCCTTCGTGATCCCAGAGTGAGCCCAATATCGAATCCATCCACGAATCCCGCACTCACGCCGGAAGTCATTCCGCTGGTTACGGGAGATGAACCGCTCGTCGATGTGTTGACCAAACCAGGCTGTCCGGTGTGTCACGTTATTCCCGGGATTCCCGGTGCTGCAGGCCAAGTCGGACCTCCGTTGGTACTCGGTACGACCGGTGTGCAGCGGCTCAAGGATCCGGGATACCGGGGTGAAGCCAAGACGGTGCATGAGTACATCGTTGAATCAGTCCTGGAGCCCGAGCGATTTGTCGTGCAAGGGTATCCCGCCCAGACGATGCCGACTTGGTACGGATCCAAATTGAGTGCGCTGGCGATCGAGAAAATCGCGGCGTATCTGGAACGTCAAACCGCAGAAGCCGCGGCTCCTTGAGAAGAGGAAATTTATCGTTTCCGTAGGGGAGTCACGTTTCCGGAAGAAGTCCCTTGAATTTTAAAAGCGTCCGTCCCGCTTCCCCCCATCTGCTTATCGAGCAAGGCGTTCACCGCTTCGTCGCCTTTGAGTCCTTCAAGTTTGATTTTCAGACGGAGGTTGTTCGCGCTATCGGCATTGATGAGGGCCTGCTCCAGTGAGATCTTGTTCGCTTTGTATAACTCAAACAATACATGATCGAACGTTTGACAGCCTTCGTCCACTCCCTGTTCCATCGCTTCTTTCAACGTATCGACCTCCGCCTTTTTGATCAGGTCCTTGATGCGCGGCGTGTCCAGCATGATTTCCAAGGCCGGTACGCGCTTGCCGTCCACCGATGGAATCAATCGCTGAGAAACAATAGCCCGCAAGTTCAACGAAAGCTGGAGATAGATCTGGGCATGGCGCTCGACCGGGAAAAAATTCATGATACGTTCGATTGCCTGGTTGGCATTGTTGGAGTGCAGGGTTCCGATGCACAAGTGACCGGTTTCGGCAAACGTAATCGCCGCTTCCATGGTTTCCGTGTCGCGCACCTCACCGATCAGAATCACATCCGGAGCTTGACGGAGCGTATTCTTCAGCGCATTTTGGAAGTTCAAGGTATCGAACCCGACTTCGCGCTGAGTGATGATGGACTTCTTGTGCTGATGGACGAACTCGATCGGGTCCTCGACGGTAATGATGTGGCCTTGGTGGACGGTATTGCGATGGTCGATCATGGCGGCCAACGACGTCGACTTGCCGGACCCGGTTGCACCCACCACCAATACCAGGCCGCGTTTGGTCATCGCGATATCTTTCATGATGGGGGGAAGTTGCAATTGCTCGACGGTTTGAATGTCCGCTTTGATGTGGCGGAAGACCAATCCGACGTTACCCTTCTGCCTGAAGATGTTGACGCGGAAGCGACCGAGTTCCTTGTAGTAAAGCGCCAGGTTCATCTCCATTTTCTCTTCGAATTCGCTGCGCTGTTGACCCCGCATCAACGCTAACGCCAGTGCTTCGAGCTGCTCGTTGGTGAAGGGGTGAGCGTCGGTCGGCTGAGTGGCGCCATGGATGCGGTAGATCGGCGAGGCATCGACGGTCAAGTACAAGTCCGACGCTTCGCGGTCCACCATCACTTTGAGTAGACTTCGAATATCCATCGGATGGACTCCGTCTTACGTGTGTGCTACGCCGCTCCGGTCATCGGCGCGCCGAAGAGATTGGGGTTCATGCTGCGGGACTGTGCTTCGGCCTTATGGACGATGCCACGCGTCGCAAGATCGACCAACGCCATGTCCATCGTTTGCATGCCGTCTTTTTGACTTGCCTGCATGATGCCGGGGATTTGGTGCAGCTTGGCTTCCCGAATGAGATTGCGCACGGCCGTCGTCGCAACCATGATTTCGAGCGCGGCCACCCGTCCGCCGGCTTTCTTCTTCAGCAGCGTTTGCGTGATTACGGCTTCCAACGCCTCCGATAGCTGAGTCCTGATTTGTGCTTGCTGCGCCGGTGGGAACGCATCGATGATGCGGTCGATCGTCTTGGGCGCACTCGAGGTGTGAAGTGTACCGAAGACCAAGTGCCCGGTTTCTGCGGCGGTCAGCGCTAACTGAATGGTTTCCAGGTCACGCATTTCTCCGACGAGGACGATGTCGGGATCTTCACGAAGCGCCGATTTCAGGGCGTTGGCAAACGAGAGTGTATGCACCCCGAGCTCCCGTTGATTGACCAAGCATTTTTTGGATTTATGGACGAACTCGATGGGATCCTCGATGGTGATGATGTGGCCCTCGAACGTGCTGTTCAAGTAGTCCACCATCGCGGCAAGCGTGGTGGATTTACCGGACCCGGTCGGTCCGGTCACGAGGATCAATCCTTTTTCTTTGTCGCACAGGTGTCGGAGAATCGGCGGCATGCCGAGTTTTTCCAGCGGAAGAATGGTGGTCGGAATATTTCGAAACACGGCCCCTAACCCGCGCTGCTGCACGAATACGTTGACACGGAAACGGGCGATATCACCGGGTTCGAAAGAGAAGTCACATTCCCGTTTTTCCTCGAAGGTCTTTCGTTGGGCGTCATTCATCATGTCGTAAATGAGCGCGTGTGTCTCATCGGAGGTGAGAGGAGGATGATCGAGCTTTTTGAGATCGCCGTGAATACGGATCATGGGAGGTTCGCCGGCACTAATATGACAGTCGGAGGCACCTTCCTTCACTGAAAAGGTAAGCAGCTTGGAAATATCCATCGACCCCGATCCTTCGTGTTATGGGTTGCTCGGAGGTGAAAATCTCCTGTGCATCATGCCACAGCAAAGGCTGAAAGCAAGAAAATAGCCGTAAGATGCTCGACGACAAGGAAGTCTAGGAGAACCTGTGTTTGAAGGAACTGTCCGACCACAGATTACTGGTGAACGTGGCCGAGATGATGATGCGGCTGTGTCTTGCGAGAACGAAGCTGGCGGACTCTGTCAACAGCCTGCTAGATGAGGCCGGTTTCACGACCGGCGAGGTGGAGTGCATGAAGGGCTTCGTCGATGTGCTGGTTTGTGTGTTCCGACGTCACCGTGAAACGTATACGACTGGTGCCGTCAGGAACGGTCGGTGGTCGGATCGCGGAGGCGTAGACTCCGTGAGCGAGCAGCCGTTCGCTCAATGTTGATGCAGCGGCTGCGTCGCCTATCACGATCGGGAGGATCGGGCTGGCGGTCTGAGTCATGCGAAAACCGAGGTTTTGTATTCCATTGAACAGTCGCTGTCGATTCGACCAAAGCCTCGTCCGACGCTCGGGTTCACGTTGAATCACCGCCACAGCAGCCATGGCCGCTGCCGCGATTGCGGGGGGAAGTGCCGTAGTAAAAATGAACGAACGCGTCACGTTGACTAAGTACTGAATCAACTCGTTGGGCCCCACGATATAGGCCCCATGGCTGCCCAGTGCTTTACTGAGCGTTCCCATATGAAAGGGGATCCGCTGCTCCAGGCCGAATTGCTCGATCGTTCCACGGCCGGTCGGACCCATGATGCCCGTCCCGTGCGCATCATCGACATACAACATCGCCTCATATCGTTCCGCTAGCGAGGCCAGATCCGACAGGGGAGCGAGATCACCATCCATGCTGAATAGCCCTTCTGTGATGATGAGCGTGGGACGGCTGGTTCTCCGTCGCCGAAGCAATGCCTCCAGGTGTGCACAGTCTCGATGACGGAACACTCGAAAATCGGCCCGGCTCAATCGACATCCATCGATGAGACTGGCATGACACAATCGATCGGCCAAGATGAGGCCTCCTGGCCCGATAAACGTCGGAATGACGCCGATATTTGCCAAATAGCCGGCGCCGAACAGAATGGCGGCCTCCGTCCCCTTGAAGGCGGCGAGTGAAGTTTCAAGGTCCACATGAGGAGGAAGAGTTCCACTGACCAGGCGAGAAGCTCCGGATCCAGCCCCATACTGTTCCGTTGCTTGCATCGCAGCGCGTATAACTTCGGGATGGGTTGCAAGTCCCAGATAATCGTTGGAGGACAGCAAGATAACCTCGCGTCCTGCGTATTGAATGATCGGCCCTGTGCCTGATTCCAATCGAGACAGTCGACGCAGGACCGATCGGTCGGCGAGTAGTTTGAGTTCCCTTCGAAACATGCCGGTCCGGAACATTTCTCTAGAGCCTTGGCAAGGGTATGACCCTGCAACGACTGATTACTCATTGCATTGACAATGGGAATTCATCCTTAGTATAAAGCAACGGTTATGGTACAGAAAGCGGGTCTCAAGCGAGAAGTCTTGATTTCTTAAGTCGATGACATACCGAATTAAAGTTCCGCCTCGGACGTTACCGGTGGATGAAGCTCACCTCGTGAGCGGGCTTGAGCACTGGGTGCTTGGATTGGCGAACTACCGCTCCTCGATTTTGGTCGGGCTCCTGCTTCTCCTTTTGGTGGGGGGAGGAATCTGGGGCGTTTTCTGGTATGACGCGGAGAATGCCAGCAAGGCGCAAGAGCTGGAACGAGAAGCAACGACCCATCTGTTTGCACGTGCGTCCAGTGATCCACAGAAGGCGGCTCTTAATGTGAAGGAAGCGATTGCCTTATATAAGAAGGTGGTCGATGAGTATCCCCGGACTCCAACCGCTCCACTTGCACAATTCAGTCTCGGAAACGCCCACTTTGAGTCAAATGACCTTTCATCGGCGATCGAAGCGTACAAACAATTTATCTCTACATATCGGTCCAACGTTGTGCTTCTCGGGCTCGTATACCAAAAACTGGGTCATGCGTATCATCTCACAGGGGATCTCGATCAAGCGGCCAAGGCTTACGCGGCAATCCTCGAGATGCCCGGCGCAATGAACCGGGATCACGCCCTCTTTGAAATTGCCAGACTGGAAGAAAATCGTTCGAAGCCCGATGAAGCCTTGAAGTACTATCAGGATCTGACGAAGACGTATCCAAATTCTCCGCTGACGAGCGAGGCCGCGATGCGGGTGAAGGTAATCGAAGCCAAAAAAGCTCCAGATTCGTTGCCTGCCGCAGCTACTCCTGCTCCGTCCACCCCTTCGAAGCCATCCCCGCAGCAGTAGACAAGTGTTAGCCTCGAAGTGCTAAGGCCTCACTTCTTCCAGGGACAGTGTTTTTCTAGCGAGGGATGATGAGAAACTCCCCAGACCTAATTACTGGGCTGGAGAGATGGTTAAGGGCTTTGAGGGTTTTAAGCGGGACGTGAAATCGTCGAGAAACCTTTTCTAGCGTGTCTCCCATACGAACCCGATACCTGCGTGCAGTATCAATTTTCACGCGCTGACTTTCGGCGCGCAGGGGAGGGAACTTGTATGTAGGGACTCGGTGAATCAATTCGACTACTTTGCCGCTCGTTCCCACAGGAACCTTCAGATGATAAGCCGAGTCACCGGGGGGCGTCGCATCTCGCCGCAGCTCCGGATTCAGTAAACGGAGTTCGGCGTATGGGATGCCTGTTACGTTAGCGATTGCACGGAAGTGCAAGGGACGAGTTACCACCACTTCCTCGAATTGGTGTAAAGGAACGGGATCTTGAGTGAACCCGTATTGGTCGGGGTTCTTCGCGATAATGGTCGCAGCCATGATTCGTGGAACGTATTGCTTGGTCTCCAACCGAATAAGTTTTGTTTTAGATATCTCGGAGAACGACTCCGCTTGCGCCTTGTGAAGGGCCCGCAGGACCTTTCCTTCGCCGGCATTATAGGCAGCCATCGCCAGTGGCCACGCGCCGAATAAATCGTAGAGGTCCCGCAGATACCGCGCCGCGGCGACGGTGGATTTGATAGGGTCACGTCGTTCGTCAACATAATGATCGATCCGCAACCCATAGAGCTGCCCCGTCCCTCTCATAAACTGCCAAGGGCCCGTGGCTTTTGCTCGTGAATACGCATAAGGGTTGAAGCCGCTCTCAACCAACGACAGATTCACAAGATCGCTCGGAAGGTCGAATTCGGCAAAGATGTTTTCGACCAGTGGACGATAGCGGCTGAAACGGAGGAGCCATTGCTCAAACCTGTTTCGAATCGAAGTGTTAAAGAAACGAATATGGCTTTGTACGTTCTGATCAATAACGACGGGAATATTGTATGTCGGAGTTAGAGCATCCGAACTGGCCGTGGCAGGCGCGTTTGGTACAGCCTCAGCCGGTCCCTGTTCAGCCTGCTCTACTGCCCCTTCTATCGACGGAAGATCAGGAGCAGAGGGCGTCAGTTCAGGTTCTAGCTCAGGTTCTAGGGGGACGAGATTCGAATCAAGGCCATCATCTTCTTGTGGCGATTCTATTTTACCGGCAGGATTCCCCTGCGCCGGGCTTTCGGATAGCGGCAGCAACACCGCAGCACTCACCATCAGAACCATGGCGATGGTCGCATGGGTTCCCCAAAGCTTGGCACGATTTGTTATCAAGGATAGCATCGATGAAGAAGCCTATCGATCCACCACGGACTTGTCAAGGAATTGAAGGGGGCGCTGGTACTTCCTTGCCGGGCTGGGAAGAGAAAATCGGATACCATAGCGTCTCGGTAGATCATGCACTTGATACGGTCTTGTTTGCGCGGGACGCAGGGCCGATTTCTTGACAGTCTCCCGGCGCAAATGATAGCGTATCGCCTCTCCTAATGGCACCCCACCAGAATCGCATTGTAAGGAGGATCGATCAATGTTGAAGCGGTATCTTTTGGCTCCCGGCCCAACGCCCGTCCCTCCGGAGGTGTTGTTGGCGATGGCTCGTCCGATGATCCATCATCGTGCTCCTGAGTTCGATCCTATATTTGCAGAAGTCCGTGAAGGACTGAAATGGCTGTTTCAAACGCGAAATGATGTACTGATGTTGGCGGCGTCCGGAACGGGGGGCATGGAAGGTGCCGTCTCAAACTTTTTATCCCCTGGTGACAAGGCTTTGTACGTCAACGGAGGTAAGTTCGGAGAGCGCTGGGGCAAGCTCTGTAAAACCTTTGGAGTGCAAGCAACCGAGATAAAGGTTGAATGGGGTCGTGCGGTTAATCCGCAGCAAGTGGTGGACGCACTTAAGAAAGATCCTTCGATCAAGGCTGTATATGTGCAGGCTAGCGAGACATCGACGGGAGTCTCCCATGATGTCAAGGCACTTGGAGAGATCATTAAAGGCTATGACAATACAATTTTAGTGGTCGATGCCATCACCGCGCTTGGTGTCTTTGACATCAAGACCGATGTATGGGGCCTGGATGTCGTCATCACCGGCTCCCAGAAGGCCTTGATGTTGCCTCCCGGCATGGCGTTTGTCAGCGTCAGCGACAAAGCATGGGCCTTGGCCGACAAGGCCAAAAATGCCGCCTTTTATTTCAACTTCAAGAAGGAACGTGAAAACCAAGTCAAGAATCAAACCGCATTCACGCCGACCGTGTCGCTGATTATCGGTCTTCAAGAGGTCTTTCGAATGATGAAGGCCGAAGGTCTGGAAAAAATGTTTGCACGGCAGGGTCGGCTTGCTATGGCGATGCGAGAAGGTGTGAAGGCCGCCGGGATGGCCCTGTTCCCAAAAGAGTCACCCAGCGATGCCTTGACGGCGGTGAGTGCTCCGGACGGAATTGATGGACAGGCCATCTACAAGAATCTTCGTGTGCAATACGGCATGACGGCCGCCGGCGGCCAGGATCATCTGAAGGGTAAGATATTCCGATTGTCTCATATGGGGTATGCGGATTCGTTTGACGTGATTGCCGCGTTGGCTGCGACCGAGATGGTCCTCAAAGGACTCGGTCATCCCATACAGCTGGGGAGTGGCGTTGGAAAAGCGCAAGAAATTTTACTGGCGAAGTAATCACGACGAGGATGGACATGGCCGCAGCGGGAATGAAAATTTTGATCAGCGATAGCTTGTCGAAACAAGGCGTCGAGGCGCTTGAGAAGGCGGGGTTCACCGTGGTGGTGAAATCCAAAATGCCGAAGGACGAGCTGTTCAAAGAAATCAAAGATGCCGACGGATTGATCGTGCGATCCGGCACGAAGGTGACGGCAGAGCTCATTGCGGCAGCGGAGAAGCTGAAGGTTGTCGGAAGGGCCGGGTCAGGCTTAGACAATGTCGACACTCCTGCTGCGACCCGTCGCGGCATCGTTGTCATGAACACGCCTGGGGGCAACACCGTCACCACAGCCGAACATACCATGTCAATGATTTGTGCGTTGAGTCGCCGCATTCCTCAAGCCACCGCCTCGGTGAAGGCCGGCAAATGGGAAAAGGACAAGTTCATGGGCGTCGAGCTCTACAACAAGGTGCTTGGGATCATCGGCGCCGGACAGATCGGTAGTCATCTGACCAAGATGGCGCAAGGAATTGGTATGAGCGTCGTCGCGTTTGACCCGTACCTTGCTCCCGAACGGGCCGAGCGAATGGGCGTGACGATGTTGGACCTCGAAGAACTCTTTCGGCGGGCGGACGTTATTTCGGTCCATACGCCGCTCACGCCGGAGACCCGCGGGATCATCAATGCACAGGCCATTGCCAAGATGAAGCCGGGTGTGCTCATCGTGAACTGCGCCCGAGGTGGCATCATTAACGAACAGGATTTGTGCGAAGCTTTGAAGACAAAGCGCGTCGCCGCCGCCGCGTTTGACGTATTTGAAGAAGAGCCGGTCAAGCCGGACAATCCTCTCCTCGCTTTGGATAATTTCATCTGCACCCCGCACATCGGGGCCCAGACGACGGAAGCTCAGGAAAATGTCGCGATCGGAATTGCGGAACAGATCGTCGACTACTTTACCAAAGGAGTGGCGAAGGGCGCCGTCAACATTCCGTCGGTCGCTCCGGAATTATTACCTCGTTTGCAACCATTTTTGACGTTGGCCGAGAAGCTTGGTGCGCTTCAAACTCAACTTGTTCAAGGGGGAATCGAACGAGTCACTGTAGAATATAGCGGAGAAGTCACCACACTCTCCATCGCGCCCTTGACCATCGCTGTCTTAAAGGGCCTGCTTACTCCCATCATGGAACACCCGGTGAACTACGTGAATGCTCCAATCGTGGCGAAAGAGCGGGGCGTTGAAGTCAAAGAAATAAAGAGCACGGATGCCGGGGACTTCACCAGTCTGATCCGGGTTCGGGTCGAGGCCGGTAAGGTATCACACCAAGTTGCGGGGACGCTGTATCATAAGAAAGAAGCGCGCGTCACGGAGATCGATCAATTTAAAGTCGAGGTTGTTCCGGAAGGGCATATGCTGTTGATTCACAATGTCGATCGTCCAGGGGTCATCGGTATGGTTGGAAAGGTGCTTGGGGATCAAGGAATCAACATCGTGCGGATGCAGTGCGCCTTGGAGAAACGGGGAGGGGATGCGTTGCTGATCATCGGTTCCGATACTGAATTCCCATCTACGGCTCTGGATCAGATTCGTTCCAGCTCGAATATTCTGTCCGTCAAGGTTGCCAACCTTTCGTAACGATTCGGGCATCCAGGGTACTATGGCTTCTGCTCCTCCGATGCGTAGGACTTCTTCGGGGCAGTTCCATCCGTTGCGCGAGCACCCACTGGTTCCGGTCGGGATGGCCACCATTCTTCCGGAGGCCGCCCGTCAGGTGCGGCATCTGGAAGCGGAATTGCTGGCGTACTGCAATCGTTTTGGTTACGACGAGATTATTCTTCCAACGTTCGAGTATCTCGATGTACTGGCGCCCGGCCTCGAACCAACCCTGTTAGAGAACTCCTATAAAATTGTAGACCGTACGACCGGTCGTATTTTGTTGTTGCGTCCCGACGTCACGGCGCAGATTGCCCGAACGGTGGCGATGGGCATGGTGGACACACGCTTTCCGCTGCGCTTGTCGTACCGTGCGACTGTTTTTCGGTATGAGCCCGAACATGCCGGTCGAGATCGAGAAATCTTTCAAGTAGGCGCCGAGCTAATCGGAGCTGATAATCCGTCCGCTGACAGTGAAATCATCATGCTGTTGATCGAGTGTCTACGGCAGGTCGGATTGCGCTCGTTCAAAATTTCACTGGGGCATGTCGGGTTTTTCAAAGGACTGCTCATCCGTGCGGGACTTTCCCCGGAGGGACAAAAGCGCGCTGAGCAGGCGGCGGCAAGAAAGGACGTTCCAAGACTGGGGGAGATTCTTTCGAAAGAGCGGGTGAGCAGACGGTCGGCTCATAGAATTTTGGCAGCGCTGGAACTGTGCGGCGGCGCTGAAGTGCTGTCAAAAGGACGGGCATTGGCGAAGGGCGAGCGGCCTTTGATACAGGCATTGGACAGACTGGCGACCGTCTATCGGCTGCTCTGCGAGACAGGATTTCAAAAGGCCGTCCTGCTCGATTTGGGAGAATTCAGAGGCTTCGACTACTATGACGGCATCGTCTTTGATGTCTTTACAGACGGGATCGGGGTGGAGTTAGGCGGCGGTGGGCGCTATGACCACTTGATCGGACGTTTCGGTCGCAATCTTCCGTCCACGGGATTTGCGCTCAGTGTGGACCGGCTCTTCCGGGGATTGAATCATGTTGATCGGACGAAATCAGTGGAGTCGGAGGTTTTGGTCGTTGCTCCGTCAGGGCTGTCGGCACGACTGGTTTCAGTCGCCCAACAACTTCGTCAGGCTGGGATACGAACGATTCAGCGTGTCGTAGATTCATCTGAACGGCACTTGATGGATGCCGCAGTCAAGGCCGGTCTTGAAGCGGAAATCGGTACCGTTATCGTCCTCGGCGCGGACCGTCACAAACCAGAGGAAGTCGTTGTCCTTCATCTGGGTGATCGCCGTGGAGCCAGGGGATCGAACGGCCGCGCTCATATTCGTAAGAGGACAATGTCGATCGCAAATTTAATTGCAAGTCTGCGTACCGGCTTCGAAGGGACATGATGAAATCCATGGGGACGGTGGATCTCTCTCAACCAAAACTCCCTCCGCAGAACTTGGAGGCAGAGCAGTCGGTGCTTGGCGCCATTCTCCTCGATAATGCCGCCATGCCGAAGGCCATGGAACAGCTTGTGGAGGAGGATTTCTATCGGACGGCGCACAAAAAAGTATATCAAGCCATGCTTGAGTTGTCTGATACCGGAGAAGTGATCGATCAGATCACGCTGACGGAGCGATTGAAATCTCGCGGCGAACTTGAGGCCATCGGTGGGGCGGCCTATCTGGCTGAACTCGTTCAGATCGTTCCCAGCTCCGCCAACATTCGGTATCACTGTAAGATCGTCCGGGACAAGGCAGTGGCTCGCCAGCTGATCAGCACGTCGACCGAAGTGTTGACTCGAGGCTATGAAGGCACCGCCTCAATCGATGACCTGCTCGATTTTGCCGAGCGTTCGGTATTCAGCATTGCGCAAGGCAAACTGGAACGGTCGTTCAGCCCGATCAGTCAGATCATCAAGGAAAGCTTGGATGTCATCGACAAACTCTCGAAGCGAAAGGAACACGTTACGGGAGTGCCCACGGGATACTACGACCTCGATGATATTACCGCAGGACTCCAGGCCTCGGACTTGGTGGTGGTGGCAGGACGGCCGAGCATGGGGAAGACGAGCCTTGCCTTGGGGTTTGCGACGCATGCCGCCATTCATGCCAATGCCGTCGTGGGCGTCTTCAGCCTCGAAATGTCCAAACCCCAGATCGTCCTTCGTATGCTCAGTTCTGAAGCACGAGTCGATTCACATGCGTTGAGGACTGGAAAACTTCAAAAGGAGGATTGGTGGCGATTGGCGGAAGCGGCGGGCCGGTTGGAACAGGCACCGATCTATATCGATGACACCGGCGGCATTACTGTCCAACAGATGCGTGGCAAGGCCCGTCGGCTCAAAGCAGAGAAAGGACTTGATCTCCTCATCGTGGATTACCTGCAGCTCATGCAGGGGCGAAGCGATTCGGAGTCCCGTCAACAAGAGATCTCCGATATTTCCCGCTCATTAAAGGCGTTGGCGAAGGAACTGAATGTACCAGTCGTGGCCCTATCCCAGTTGAGCCGTGCGGTGGAGGCCCGAAAGCCGCCGATCCCCATGCTGGCCGACCTGCGGGAGAGCGGAGCGATCGAACAAGACGCCGATGTGGTTATATTTATTTACCGAGAAGACGTGTACGATTCGAATTCGGAGCGCAAGGGGATTGCCGATATCATCATCAGTAAACATCGTAATGGCCCAATTGGGAAAAAGGAGTTGTTTTTTCAGGATCGATTCGCCAAATTCGAAAGCCTCGATCTTCGCGAAAACTGACCGGTAAGTCGTTTGCGCATCGCCTCGACACTCGGTATAATCGTTCTAGCATGCCCCCCTACTAGTTGTCCTAATATAACTATGCGGAACAGGCGAATGGTCTTGTACAGTCGGTCGCTCAGACAGTATGGTGTGCCCTTGTTGAGAACGCTGCCGCTCTTCTTGTTTCTCTCCGGTGCCATAGCTGCCTGCGCAGCCACACCCCAGGTTCAGACCACGCTTCCTTCTCCACCTGCCGCAACGCCGCCACCTCCGCCAGCGGCACCCGAGTCAGATGCCACCTACCATTTTATGATGGGGCATCAAGCGGAACTCGCTCAGGACCTGGATGTCGCATTGAAGGAATATCATACCGCCCTGAAAGTCGATCCCAAGTCTCGCGAGGTCAAATCACGTTTGGCCGCTCTCTATTTCGCGTTGGGAGATTTGACTCAAGCGGCGCAGTACGCGGATGAAGTCGGAGAAGGAACGGGACAAGAACCCCAGATGCTGACCCATATGGCCGGCATCTTGGCCAGCACGGGCAAGCCGGAACGTGCTTTGGAGTTGTTGGACAAGGCCATCGAGCGTGATCCGGAAAGAGGAGAATCCTACTTCCCGAAGGGGCTCATTCTCTTGAACCAAAAGCGAATTGCCGAGGCCGAACAGGTCGTGAAGAAAGGGTTGCAGTACACCTCGGATTCGCCGATCGGCTACTATTATTTGGGGCGCATTTCGATAGAAGCGGGAAACGCCGAGCAGGCTGTGGCCAACTTCGATCGAGCGATCGCCGTGAACCCGGCGTTCGAGCCCGCCTATTTGGCACAAGCGTCCGTCCACGAGTCACGCCAAGAAAAAGGCAAAGCCATTTCCGTCCTCCAGAGGTATCTCCACCAGGTGAATCCACGGAATAGGGATATTCGACAACATCTCGTCCAATTGTATATTGCCACCAAAGATTATGCTGGTGGACTCGCCGAGTTAGAAAAGTTGTTGGAAGATAACCCCGCCGATTTGGATGCACAGCTACGTATGGCATTAATTTTTGGCGAGAAGAAGGAATTTGCGAAGGCAATCAACCAATTGACCGAAATCTTAAAGGTTAAGCCGGCCGAACTTAAAGTGAGAGATTACCTGGGTTACTTGTACGAAGAAATCAAAGATTTCCCAAAGGCGATGGAAACCTATCGCTATAATATCCATCTGGATCCGAAATTTGCCGACAGTCATGTTCATCTGGGTGTGCTGCTCTATCGACTCAAGCAATTCCCGGAAGCGGTGACCCATCTGGATGAAGCCGTCCGTCTCACGCCGAAACAGCCTGAGCCGCATATTGTCCTAGGATTGGCACATTTTCAGAGTGAGCAATTTGAAAAGGCCTCACAGGCGTTTGAGGAGGGGATTCGGCACAATCCGAAGAGCGCCGATCTACATTTCAACCTCGGCACAGCCTACGACAAGCTGAATCGATTTGATGATGTGGAGCGTGCCATGGAAACCGCGCTATCCCTCGACCCACATCACGCCGATGCCTTGAACTATCTTGGCTACAGTTATGCGGAACGGGGCATCAAAATCGATCAAGCTCTGGCTCTGACAAAACGGGCGGTGGCACTCAAGCCGGAGAACGGCTACTACGTCGATAGTCTGGGATGGGCATTTTATAAGTCAGGCATGCTGGCTGAGGCACTCACGGAGATTAAGAAAGCCGTGGCATTGGTCGGCGATGACCCTGTGATCTACGAGCATCTCGGAGAAATTTATCTGAAGCAACAGAAGGTTTCCGATGCTCGTGAAGCCTGGCTCCACTCGCTGGAAATCGACCCCTCCAACGAAAAGTTGCTCCAACGCTTCCGCGAAAACGGTCTTGCCAACCCAGCTTATGAAGATCGTATCCAGCAGGCCAAGCGTCGCGTATCAGAGAAGACGCCAACTCCGGTCGCAACTCCCTGAGTCCGTCCATCCACCAAACTCGACTGCCGACCATTCTCTGTGTGGCCTTGTATAGGTGACAGCAGTTTCTTCCGTCTGAAAGCCGGTGAGAGAGAAAGAAAACGTGCCAATTCTTGGCTATCCTGAGCAGATTACGGAAAGACCACCGTCTCCTTCGTGCCCCCGCACCCGCCGATTTCTCGTAAGTTGTTGCATCATCAAGGATCAATGCTACCCTAGGTCTTGTCATTGATCGGCACCAAACCTGCTATCAGGAAAGGTAGGCGGCAATATGGCGCCGCAGGTTATGAACGGGGCCGTCAGTGAACCATCAACAAGGAGGCAGTACGATGCTTAAGGCATTGCGGAAACAAGAGGGTTTTACCCTCATTGAGCTGATGATCGTCGTAGCGATCATCGGGATCCTGGCGGCCATCGCCATTCCCAACTTCCTGCAGTATCAGATGAAGTCTCGGCAATCCGAGGCCAAGACGAACCTACAGGCTATGAAGACTTCAGAAGTGTCGTTTCAAGGGGAACAGGGCTGCTATATCGGAATTCGTGCGGAAGGTGCTGCATTGCCCGCTGGCGGTACTAAAACAACTCCGTTTACCTGGGGACAGGGTGCACTTGCAACGCCTCCACCTGTACAGTGGTGTGCTGGTGCAGCCCCTATATTTGTGGGCAACTTCAACGATATTGGGTTCAGGGCAACGGGCAACGTCCTATACCATTATGGTATTGATGCTACGGTGGTGGCACCTCCTGGTGTTTATACCACGGCTGTGTCCTGCGGATTGTATCCGAATGCGGCGATGACGGCTGCTGCCGGAGCTCCCGGCATGAACAACTTCGTGGCGGTCGCGAAGAGCAATCTGGACGGCGACGCGGCTATTTCAACATGGGTTTCATCAGTTGACCACGGCGCTACGGATTGTACAACCGGCGTCTACTAAAACCGGTGTGAGATGTGCGCAGGTCTAGCCCGCCGGCTTAACAACCGGCGGGCTAGACTGTTTCTGACGAAGCTTCTTTCATGGTCTCGATAACTGAACAGACATCGCATGGTCTCATAAGTCTCCTGATCCGGGCCGGGCTCTTTGCCGCTGGAGGTAGTCTGGCTCTCGTCTGTAT
>CAYXKP010000026.1:37075-38418 GCA_964465695.1 uncultured Nitrospira sp. | reverse complement strand
GGATGACCGCCCACCGGCCGGCGAAGAACAGCGGCCCGTTTCATTGGATGGAACGGATCTACGGAGGGCCGCTCACCACCACGATCGACTTCCTTCTCCCGAATCAAAGAGTGGAACTCATGCAATGTGGAAGGGCCTGGCTCGCCAATCGGTTGATGGCCACGCCGGTATCCGACATGGAATGTCGCATCGATTTTTCCGCCTACTGGGTCGGGCTGCATTGGCTTCCGTTCGGCAATTTGATCTTTCGTACGCTGACGAAAATGTTTCTGGGCCAAGATGAACGAGCCATGAAGCACCTGGCGGTGGGACTTCGCCACAAACCGTCGTCGATGTTTTTGGGAGATGCCGATATGCCGGCGAAATGGTACTACAAACTGAAGGCCGCTCATCAGGCATCGGTCCAAACGGGCCGGCCTCTTGATCATCCTCTCAAAGAGCGAGTGACGCTCCGGTGGCGAAGCTGACCGCACTCGCTCGGCTGGTGTGTGCGCAGTTCCTGACCATCATGCCCGCAGCGCGGGTTTATGCCGGCGCTTCCAACCCCATCATCGAGCAATGGCGAGCTATTAATTATTAGACGCGTTGGCTAGAATAAATCCCATGGCTCGTCTGATCTGATCGCGCGTACCCAGCAGCACCACGATGTCGCCGGCGAGGAGCTTTGTTTTCTCCGACGGATTGGATTCCGTGACGCCGTTTCTGGTCAAGGCGATGATGGACGTTCCGATTCGCGGCCGCAACGCCAGTTGCGCGATGGTCTTTCCGGCCGCCGGCGAATCTTCTTCGATTCGACACGTCTCCACTTCGACGTCCGCGAGGGTGCCGCCACGAAGGTGGTGAGCCAGTTCGGGGAGCTCGCTGCGGCGGAGGAGCGCGTACCCTTCACGGCGTACCTGTTCAGCCTTTCGCATGATGAAATCCTGCGGCATGTTGTACGTGCGGAGGACGAGCGCGAAGATTTCGATCGAGGTTTCAAATTCTTCCGGCACGACATCGTCCACGCCCAGCTGATGCAATTCTTCCAACTCGCGCAAATAGCGGGTACGAACCACGATGTGAACCTTCGGGTTCAAGCCTCGAGCCACCTGCACGGTTCGGCGGGCCATGAACGGGTCGGAGATTGCGACCACCAGAACCCGTGCGTCGTCGATTTTTACGTGCCTCAGCACATTCGGATTTGTGGCGTCTCCATAATAGAGCGGCAAGCCATGGGCCGCTTCTCGGCGCACGGTGTCCCCATCCAAATCCAACGCGATGTAGGGCACTTCCGTCTCACCCAATACACGGGCCAGGTTGCGGCCGTTGAGCCCATATCCCACGATAATCACATGATCCTGGAT
>CAYXKP010000026.1:0-37065 GCA_964465695.1 uncultured Nitrospira sp. | reverse complement strand
ATCCTGGATACGTAGATGCCGACCTTCGGCTTCGAGCACATGGGCCGTCGTCTGCCCGGGAAACCAATGGTGAAGTCGTTGCACGGCTTCGACGCGTCGTGCGAGATGCGGGGATAACTGCATCAAGAACGGTGTGATGATCATGGAACAGACCGAGACCGCTAGAAAGATTTGGTATGGCGGTCCGGACAAGAGTTTAGCTTCCAAGCCGACCTGTGCCAGGATAAAACTGAACTCGCCGACCTGTGCGAGGGCGATTCCTGTCATGACGGCCGAGCGAGGAGGCACGGAGATCGCCAACACAGCTCCCGCCCCGGCGAGGAACTTGACGAGCAGTACGACGAGCAACACACCGGTCACGACGAGCGGATACTCCAATAGAATGCGCCAATCCATCAGGATGCCGATGGAGACGAAAAACAGGCTGTTAAAACTGTCTCGAAACGGCAACACTTCGGCGATGGCTTGATGACTGTACTCCGATTCGGAAATCACGAGTCCGGCAATGAAGGCTCCCAAGGCGAGCGACAGCCCGCCGAGAGACGTCAACCAAGCAATGCCGAGGCACATGACGATGATGGTCAACAGAAAAAGTTCTCGGCTTCGACTACGAACGATGTGATCGAGCAATGTTGGAACCACATACCACGCGGCTGCGACAATGCAGGCGACGACCACGATCGATTTCATCAGTGAGAAGAGCACCGGGGTGAGCGTCCCTTCGCCGTGGCTGGCAAGAATGGGCGTCAACAAGATCATAGGAACAACGGCCAAGTCCTGGAAGATCAGGATTCCGATGGTGGCCCGCCCGTGGGGTGAATCGCTGTCTCCACTGGCGGCCAACGCTTTCAGTACAATCGCGGTGCTGCTGAGCGAGAGCAGAAACCCCCAAAAGATCGCTTGCGATGTCGGCAATCCTGCCAGGGTGCCGCCGAGCCATGCGATGGCGATCACCCCTCCGACCTGAATCGGAGCGGCGATCAAGAGCAGCCGGCGAAGCGAGGTCAGTTGCCGCAATGAGAATTCGATGCCGATGGTAAACAGGAGCAGCACGATCCCGATTTCCGCGAGCACTTGCACCGTCGCGATATCAGAAATCAGGTTCAGCCCGTGAGGACCGATCAGGGCTCCGGCGACGAGAAACCCGGCGATGGACGGCAATCGAAATTGATGAAACAGAAACACCACGGCGATGGAAACGGTATAAATGAGCAGCAAATTGCCGAGCACGCTGTAGTCAGTCATGTGGCGTCTTCAACTCTTGCCCCGGGTGCTTCATCGCGTGCATGGCGGCCTCGGTCGCCGAAGGCCTGCCATCGCCGTCACAGAATCGGCCGTCACCGAAAATGAGATTCGCAGGATACCTGAGGTCTACGGCAGGGACAAGTAAAGCAAGGATGTCGCCATGGCAGCTTTCCGCACCGAATCAATATGTTTTAGGGCTATCGATTTCAAGTAGGAAGCGGCCCGGTGGTATTGAAAGACGATCGCGAGAGGATCAGCGACGCTGGTCTTCTCTCAACCGCTCCGGCATTGGTTTATCCCTCTAAAGAGGCATAGACCAAACAATAAAGTGTTGCGTAGGGTGTGAATACGGTTCCACAGGATGACGACAAGAAGTCGCTGCACACTGAGTGTCTTCGCCACACGATCTGGAGGTGCGTCCATGCGGCCAATACCGATCGGCCCCATCTTATTAACGGCGATGCTGGCTGTCTTTTCCGCTGGTACGGCATTCTCAGATACTCAGTCCGGATCGGATACGACGTGGCAATGCCCTCAAGCGGACGGCACTTTACTGTACACCAACAAGGAGAAGACCGGCTGCCAAGCCATGGTGCTCAAGCCGCTTTCTGTCGTGCCCGATTTGGAGAACATGCCGACGATTCCTCAGAGCGTGACAGACGCTGTGCCGCATTATGCCCAACCTTCACAAGAACGTGCTCCTACCGGAGGAAGCCGCAATGTCCCGGATTGGGCGCGAGATTGGTACGCGGGTATCGCTCCATCCGGCTCTGTTCAGGAAGAAGTGTGCTCGCTCTACTCAGAATGGATGCATCTTGTGCTCAAGACCCGTGGAGGAGTCTTCTTCGGAACGGATCCATCCTACGGAGGGGATGTGACAGGGCGCAATCAGCGGGGAGCAAGTAACTCATTTTACGATAACGCGCGCTATATCGCGCTTTCACGGCTTTTTGGCACGGGGTTCGTGCCCATCGGTTGTTTCTAGTTCGCGGGCCGAGTTCGTCAGACCCTATAAAACTCGCGATACCACTTCACGAAACGAGGTATACCGACTTCGATCGACGTGGTCGGCTTGAATCCGACGTCGCTTGTGAGATCGTCGATATCGGCGTACGTCGCCGGGACGTCTCCCGGTTGTAACGGCATCAGCTGCTTCTCCGCCTTTTTACCGAGGGCGTGCTCCAGGACTTCGATAAAGTGCTGCAGTTCAACCGGCCGATGATTGCCGATATTATAGATTCGTGCCGGAGCGAAGCTGGTTTCCGGTGTCGGCCGATCACCGGACCATGTTGAATCGGCCGTCGCGGGGTGATCAAGCGTTCGGATGACGCCCTCGACGATATCGTCCACATACGTGAAATCGCGTCTCATCTTTCCGTGATTGAAGACCTCGATCGGTTTGCCCTCCAGGATGGCCTTCGTAAAGATGAAGAGGGCCATGTCAGGACGTCCCCAAGGCCCATACACGGTAAAGAACCGAAGACCTGTGCAAGGCAGCTGATACAGATGCGCATAGCAGTGGGCCATCAACTCATTCGCTTTCTTCGTAGCGGCGTACAGCGAAACCGGGTGGTCCACGTTATCATGGGTGGAGAACGGCATACGGGTGTTCCCCCCGTAGACGGAACTCGATGAGGCATAGACCAAATGCTCGACGTTGCTCCGCCGGCAGCCCTCCAGAAGGTTGATGAACCCCTCGATATTGCTTTCAGTGTAGGCATGAGGATTGGTCAGTGAATAGCGGACGCCAGCCTGAGCTGCGAGATGAATGACGCGCCGTATCGGCTCACCGGCGAAGAGATCCTTCATCCCTTGGCGATGGGAGAGATCAAGCTTGACGAAACGAAACCGTTCGTGCGGGGTCAATTGGGCGAGCCTGGCCTCTTTCAATCGCACATCGTAATAGTCGTTGATATTGTCGAGACCGATCACGTGGTCGCCACGGTCCAACAGGCGCATGGCGACATGGAATCCGATGAACCCCGCTGCTCCGGTGACAAGAATCGGCGATTGCGTTCCGCCCATGGCTGCTCCTCGAAGAAAATGTTCTATCGTCCCTTGCCCGCCTTCATGAACGGCGGATCGCCGTGGTCCAACCGATACAGCGTCATCGGGGCGAGCTGGTCTCCTGCCGAAATGACCTCAATAATTCCCCCGCTCATCGCTCGATAGAGATCGAGGGCGTGAGCACGATGATAGCGGCATTCCTGTGAGACCAGAAGGTGTTTCAATTTTTCAGGTCGTTCCCAATGAGCGGTCAAGAGAGCGGTTCTGCAGGGATTCCGGCCGCTGAACATGAACGACAGGTGATCGGGGTACCAGTCGGCTCCGCCGGTGGCGTACGAAACAAACATTCGTGCGCGGGCGGCGGCGCAGACCTCGGCGAGATAGGCGTTCGTGAGATAACCGTTTTCCCCGACATCCAGCCATTTGCCGGGATGAGAGAGCGGAGCATAGGCGGCATGGCTCCGGATTTCAAGCAATTGCTGTTGTGACGCGAATACCAGTGGAATCGGTCCGTATTGTCCGACCAATTGCCGGATGACGTTGTCCTTGAGCGCGGAACGTCCGTCGTTCGTCGGGCCGCTGTCCGCATGGATCAGCACATTGTGCCCACGATCCGAGATTAAATAGCAATTCCGGGGCATGTTCAAGTCGCAAGGGTCTTCCCCATAGAAGGGGACGGATACGACGGTGCCGCCTTCAATCGGCCACGTTTCTCCATGGGCCAGCTCGATGACTCGCTCGAAACCCAGTTCGGCGAGAAGCGATCGATAGTCGAAGAACAGTCCTGTTCGATTTCGTCGACTCGGTACGATGATCGGCGTGTCTTTCGGTAAATGCAGCAGGGTGCGGGAATCGACGTGATCATCGTGGTCATGGGTCAGAAATACGGCGGCGGGCTTCGGAAACAGTCCGCTCCACACCGACGGCAATGGAGATTCGGCAAACCATGGCAGAAGCCATGGGTCGAAGAGGAGAGTGCTGTCTCGTTGACGGTACAGGAGGGCGGCATGTCCGAGGTGCACGACGTCTTGATCCTGCACGATGTCATACCAATGTCGCCGGATGGAAGTCGCGGCAGAAGCGGCGAGACAGCCATAGTGATGCAGCGATTCCATCACCTTGTCCAGCATCGTGCGCGAATCACTCGGCATGACCGCCACTGCAGAACGGAGGTCGTCCACGGTATGGGTTCCGTCGAGCAGGCCGAGCAGTTTCCCTATGCTGGGGCCCAACGGTCGTCCGTTGAATCCGATGGGGAGGGCCTGGTGATTGACCGCATGAAAGATGCGGAGGCCGCCGTTGGTCACCGTGGCCGATGTGGTCGGATCAGTGGGGAATTCCCAGTGAAAGGTCCCGTCCGGTCGCCGACCGCATCGAATGTGTTGTCGGAGATATGGCCGTGCGTTGACCAGCTCGGCGTAGGCATCCTCCAACCGTCGCCCGCGATCGGGATCGTCGAGGGGCGCCCGTTTTGAAAAGACATCGCTGATCGCCGTGTCGATCGCACTGGAGAGGAGGCTATGGGCCTCGTGGAGTGCTGCGGCGGCTTCCCGGGCCACTCCACCGATGAAAGGGAAGGGGCCCGGCGGTTCCGCACTCTCCAGCTGTGCCCAGCACCAGGGCGCGAGGCTCAGATAATGATTCTTAGGGAGGCTGGTCCAGGTCTGGCTCATGCGTCGGCAGTGAACCTCAGCTTGCTGATCGCCGGTTCATACAGAGCCTGCACCAGATTGCCGTCGGGATCGGCAAAATAGAATGAATAACTGCCGTCACGGTGTTGCTTTGGCTCCTTGGTTATTCGTCCGCCCAGTGATTCGATCTTCACCAGGATGTCTCGGTACATCTGATCGACGGCTTGTGGGCTGTCGACAATCACGCCAAGGTGATCGAGTAGTTGCCCTGTTGTGGGATGGTACGAGGAGAGTTCCTCTTTAGGAATTTGGTGGAGCGCCAGGTTATCGTTGCCGGAGCTGAAATACACATTCTCCGGGTCGGGCTCCCACACCGACTGGAAGCCGAGGAGTTGTTCATAAAATAGACGCGACCGATGAAGATCTGTGACACGCAGTGCGAGATGGCGAAGGCCTCGATGAAGTGGAGTCGTCATATCCAAATGGCTCGATTGGAATTTTGTATAGTAGGGAGACCGACCACCAACGTCAATGAGAAAGCTTTGGTCTGGTGATGACAGCATGATTTAACCAGAAATTTCCGTTATCGTATGCCTATGACATTGAGCCGGATGACAGTTGCCGCGTTCGAAAGCCGGATGGCGACAGAGATGACCAACATCATCGAACGTTACGGCGGACGGCCCCTTGTCGTTCCCGTTCTCCGTGAGATCCCGCTCGAAGACAATTCTGCGGCTCAGGAATTCGGAGCCCGGCTCATGGCCGGTCGCATTGACCTTATCATTTTCCTGACCGGTGTCGGCACAACCGCCTTGTTTGATGTCCTCAAGACGCGCTATCCCTGGCCCACGATTGTGGCGGCGCTTCAACATTGTGTCATCGTGGCACGAGGTCCGAAGCCGGTCGCAGTCCTCAAGGCCGTTGGTCTGCAAGCGACGGTGACGGTGCCGGAACCGAATACGTGGGTGGATCTGGTTTCGGCGCTGGATCAGTATCGTTCTGTGAAGGGACTGCGGGTTGCTGTTCAGGAATATGGAGTCTCCAACCCTGATCTCGTGAGCGCGCTGGAACAGCGGGGTGCGGAGGTATTTGCGGTTCCAATCTACAAGTGGGCCCTGCCGGAGGATCTTGGCCCGATTCGCCGTGTTTTGGATGAAATCATGGCCGGGCGAGTCGACGCGATACTGATCACCAACGCTGCACAGGTGGACCATGTCATGCAGGCGTTGGAGCAGGATGGAAGGGTGGAGTCCTTTCGAGAGGCCTTAGGCAGGACGGTGGTCGCCTCGATCGGTCCGACCGCCAGCGAACGGCTGCGACATCATGGCTGGCCGGTCGATTTCGAACCGTCGCATCCAAAGATGGGAATCTTGGTGAAAGAAGTATCCGAGCAGGCGAGCACGCTCATAACATCAAAACGTTCTGCCGTGTAATTTGGAGTAATGAGAACGAATACACATGTATCCGTTCCCTTGAATCCGACTGTTAGCCAACAATCTCTACTTTGACGTGGCGAGCGAAGGGGGTCTGCTCCTGAACCAATCGTGTTGTCTCTCTGTTCGTGCTGAGTCCTTCGAAGCAGGGGTGCCGAGGTCAGATCGGTCGGTACGTTGATAATCGGATATGATCCGGGCGTCTGGGTTTAGCCACGGCTTCCAGCTGTCAGTCCAAAAGATTTGTATCGTCTGCACGGATGAATTCACAAAGGGATACGTTTAGTTTCGAGATGTTCTGCCATAGCGGCTCTAATGAGTTGGGCGTCGGCTGAGATAACAACCGATGGTTCGTCCAGCTGATCTTGCAGCTCGATGGCTGAAGCGAGATGAATGGCGTCGAGAGTGCGGAGCGGGTATCGTTCGAGTAGTGTTCTGGATCGTCCAAGGATACTTTCGTCCAAGTTGATCCTGACGTAGGCAGGCCACTCCTGTAAAAAACGGCGAACGACTTCGTGGTATTGGGGTTCTTTCAACACTGCTTCCCGGACGCGCCTGCGAAAAGCCGAAAAGGTCTCGGTATAGGCGATAGTGGCGGTGGCATGAGGCGGCGCGTCAGCTCGCAGCGCGAGGGTTTCGCCTGTTCCAACTTCCTCGATGAATTGTTTCACGAGTGCGCTGGTGTCCCAGTAATACACTGGTCACCGTTCATCACGGTCGTCGATGACCGCACGCCCAACCGATGGGCCTCGATAGGCGAGTGGTTTCAGTCGCTTGCTTGGCACGCCTGTCGGCGGAATGATCTTGCCGAGCGCTGCGAGTTGCGCCACACGAGCCTCGCGTGTCCCAGGCTTTCCGGCCTCGATTTGTTGGAGCAGAGCTATCGGCCGTCCCCGGTCGGTTACGACGATTTCTTCACCTCTCTGTGTCCGGCGAAGATAGTGCGTCAGGCGGTTTTTGAGTTCTTTGACGCCGACCAGGCTCATCACTCACCTCGGTGGCTATTGTAGCTACCACTGTTAAATAACGCAAGCGACTCCCCATGTCCCTTCCCGTCGATCACTGGGTGCCGAATCTGTCTTGTGCATTCCCAAATATCTGAAATATTTAGTGGGTCACCGCACGAGCCTGACCAGCACGCCGGAATGGAGGGACCAGGCCAGTGCCGGTTTGATCACCTTACGGCATTGTTTTTCACACTACCAGCACTGCTGCACCCTGAAAGCTTCCGACTTTTAGAGCTTGCAGCGCGCGGTTTGCTTCTTCCAGAGGGAAACGGACTGTGTGGGGTTTGATGGGAATCGCCGCCGCGTCGCGTAAGAGATCAATTCCGTCCTGCCTGGTATTGGCGGTCACGCTGCGAATGACCCGTTCTCCGAAGACGTCTCGATCATAGTCGAGTGAGGGAATCGGTGACATATGAATACCGGCCAAGGCAAGCGTGCCGCCTCTATCGAGGGCACGTAGTGCCGGGGGCACGAGCTCACCGGCTGGTGCAAAGATAATCGACCCGTGCAGTTTCTCAGGGGGCGTATCCACCGCTCCGCCGACCCAGACCGCTCCCAGGTTCCTTGCCAATTCCTGATGCTCTCGTTTGAGTGAACTGACAAAAACCTGACAACCCCAATGGCGTGCGATCTGGATCGCGATGTGCGCCGATGCCCCGAATCCGTACAGGCCCAGGCGCTGGCCCGGTTTGATGCCGCTGAGCCGTAACGCGCGATAGCCGATAATTCCCGCGCAGAGAAGGGGAGCGGCTTCTTCGTCGGAAAAGATCGGTGGAATCAAATAGGCAAACCGGGCAGGGACGACAGCATATTCCGCATACCCGCCGTCTGCCTGATAGCCGGTGAACTTCGCCTGTAAGCAGAGATTTTCCCGCCCGCTCGTGCAAAATTCGCACTGTCCGCATGTGTCCTGAAGCCAGGCAATCCCGACGCGGTCTCCTTCCTTGACCTTTGATACCGTGGAGCCTACCTGCATGACCGTGCCGACTGCTTGGTGGCCAGGAACCAGCGGGAATGGAATATCGGGAAGTTCGCCTTCCACGACGTGGAGATCCGTGCGACAAACACCGCACACATGAATCTTGACGAGGACTTGATCTGTTTTCGGAACCGGTACCGGCCGATCGTGAAGCCGCAAAGGAGCGGCAGAAATGTCGCTGGTATGGTCGAGCACCATCGCTTTCATGCTGTGCCTGTCGTTGGAAAGCTGGAAAGTGGGAACGTTTCAAAGTTGAAAAGTCAGCAGTTCAAAATATTCACTTTTCAACTTTCAAACGTTCCGACTGTTAACTGCCTACGGCTTTTTCGCTTTGACGCATTCAATGTCCAGATGGATCTGGACATCGTCTCCGACGACCAGTCCGCCGTTATCGAGCGTCTTGTTCCAGATCATGCCGAAGTCCTTCCGATTCAATGTTCCGTCGGCGGTGAATCCGGCTCTGGTATTGCCCCAGGGATCCTTCGTGACGCCATTGAAGGTCCCGACGAGCGGGACCTCTTTGGTCACGCCGCGCAGGGTGAGGTCGCCGACCACCTTATAGGTCTCTCCCTGTTTCTGATAGTGCTTCATCTTGTAGGTGATCGTCGGGAACTGTTTGACGTCCAAGAAGTCGGCATTGCGGAGATGCGTATCGCGTTTTTCTTGATTCGTGTTGATGGATTCGGCATTGATCGAGGCCTCAATCGCCTTGAAAGTTTTTGCGTCCGCATCCATGTCGACGAAACCACGGTAGTCCATGAACCGTCCCGAGGTTTTGGAAATCACCATATGAGTCACACGAAATTCGATCACGGAGTGATCCGGATCGATGTCCCAACGAGCCGTTTCCGCTTGAGCGCCCAGCGGGAAGCATCCCAGCAGACCGGCTATGGCGATTCCCTGCACCCAGTTCGGCCCGATTTTCATATATTCACCTTTCTGCTTTTGCTTCGCGATGTGTAACAGATACTCTCTAGAGCCTTTCACGATCAGATGCGGCATCCTACTCATCGCGAGGAATCCCGCGCAAGCCGTTTCTTTCGCCAAAACAGAGGTGCTGGCGGATTGAGTTGGTATAGAATAGGGTCATGCAGGCACTCGTCAAGACCACCGCTGGACCTGGTTTAACGCTCACCGATTGGGTGGACCCGACGCCGGGGCCGCACGACGCCGTGGTGAAGGTGGCCGCGACCTCGTTATGCGGAACCGACGCCCATATCTACCGTTGGGATGAATGGGCACAACGGCGGATTCATCCTCCACGGATCATCGGCCACGAATTGTGCGGCTATGTCGTGGAGGTGGGGCGAGAGGTGTCTCTGGTCAAGGTCGGGGACTATGTCGCCGCCGAATCGCACCTGACCTGCGGCGCGTGCTTTCAATGTCGCACCGGGCAGGCTCACGTGTGCAAGAATTACAAGATTCTCGGGATCGATCGGGACGGGTCTTACGCTCAGTTCGTCGCGCTGCCTGAAGGAGTCTTGTGGCACACCGCTCCAGAAATTCCACCGGAGTTAGCCTGTGTGCAGGAGCCGCTTGGGAATGCGGTCGATGCCGCTTTGGCTGAAGATCTTACCGGTCATACGGTGTTGATCACGGGGTGTGGACCAACGGGTCTCTTTGCCGCGGCCGTCGCACGAACCGCCGGAGCCGCGACCATCATCGCCTCCGATGTCAGCGACTATCGGCTTGGGTTGGCGAAACAGGTAGGGGCGGATCATGTCCTCAATGCGAGGACCGAATCGCCGGAACAGGTCGCGGCGGCCATCCATGAGATGACCGCCGGGGAAGGGGTCGATGCAGCACTGGAGATGTCGGGAGATCCTACGGCGTTACATCAAGTCTTTCGCGCGGTGAAGAACGGCGGACGAGTCACCTTGTTCGGCATCCCCACCGGTCCCGTGTGCTTTGATCTGCCGAACGAGGTCATTTTTAAGGGGATCCGTGTCTATGGGATCACCGGCCGGCGCTTGTTTGAAACCTGGTACCGGCTGGCGGGACTCTTCAAAGCCGGTCTCAATATTCGACCGATCATCACGCATTCATTCCCACTCCATGAGTTTGCCACCGGGTTCAACTTGATCCAGTCAGGCCAGTGCGGCAAAGTGGTGCTGTTTCCGTGAGCGAAGCATTAGCTGATTTGTTGATCTGATGAACTGTTGAGTTTTCAAAATTTATCAGACCGACAGATTCCAAACGACATCCTTTCAAGATGGCCTACCATTCCCTCAAACAGGTTCTCGACGCTCAGCTCACCGACATTCGAGCCAAAGGCCTCTACAAATCCGAGCGGCGTATTTTGGGTCCGCAAGGGTCGGACATCCTGGTGGCTCAAGGTTCGGTTCTGAATCTCTGTGCCAACAACTATTTGGGGCTTGCGAATCATCCGGCCATCGCGCAAGCAGCTCGAAAAGGGTTGGACACGCATGGGTACGGCATGGCCTCCGTGCGGTTCATCTGCGGCACGCAAGATCTGCATAAACAACTCGAGCAAGCCGTCAGTGAGTTTTTCGGGACCGAGGACACCATCCTCTACAGTTCCTGCTTCGACGCCAACGGAGGACTGTTCGAAGCGCTGTTGGACGAACGAGATGCCGTCATCAGCGACGCCTTGAATCACGCCAGTCTGATCGACGGCATCAGACTCTGCAAGGCCAAGCGGTTCCGATACGCCCATTCAGACATGGCGGAGCTCGAGGCGCGGCTTCAGGAAGCCGGTGCGTGCCGATTGCGGTTGATTGTCACCGATGGGGTGTTCTCGATGGACGGCGATCTGGCCAAGCTGGATCGAATCGTGGA
This sequence comes from uncultured Nitrospira sp., assembly GCA_964465695.1. Lineage (GTDB taxonomy): Bacteria > Nitrospirota > Nitrospiria > Nitrospirales > Nitrospiraceae > Nitrospira_D. The sequence goes on along the minus strand of CAYXKP010000026.1, from coordinate 25,964 downwards.
GCTGGCGGAACGGTACGATGCGGCGGTGGTGGTCGATGACAGTCATGCGACCGGGGTTCTAGGTCCGAAGGGGAGGGGGACACCGGCTCATTTCGGGGTGGCGGACCGCATTGAGATCGTGACGAGCACCTTGGGGAAAACGCTGGGTGGAGCGACGGGCGGGTTCACATCCGGCAAGGCCGAGGTGATCGAGTTGCTGCGGCAACGATCGCGGCCCTACCTGTTTTCAAACTCACTTCCTCCACCCATTGCAGCCGGTGCTTTGTGTGCTATCGACATAGTCAGGCAAGGTGACCATCTCAGGGAGCGACTTCAAGCCAATGCCGCTTTCTTCCGGGATGAGTTGACCAGGCTGGGCTTCAGGCTTATCCCGGGCGAGCATCCCATCATTCCCGTGATGTTGGGTGAGGCCGCTCTTGCCACATCGATGGCGGAGGCTCTGTTGAACGAAGGAGTTTACGTCGTCGGATTCAGCTATCCGGTCGTGCCGCACGGGCAGGCACGGATCCGGACCCAAATGTCGGCAGCGCATACGAAAACCCAACTCGAGCAAGCCGTGGCGACGTTTGCCACGGTGGGCCGGGCTCTCGGTGTGATCCCATAATATATTGACCTCAAGAGTACCCCTCCTGAATTGACTTTTCGCAGTCACCCCAGTATTCTCAGCTCCTTTATCAGGCAAGGAGTAGAGGTATGAAAGTCATTCTTCAAGAAACTTTGGAAGGGGTCGGGCATCTCGGCGATCTCATCAACGTCGCCGATGGATTTGCGCGGAACTATCTTTTGCCGCGCCGCAAGGCCGTCGAAGCCGACGGCCGGAGCATCAAGGCCTTCGAACATGCCAAACGAGTGGCGGCCGACAAGGCGAAGAAGGAAAAGCTGGAAATCGAATCGTATGCCAAGAAGGTGTCGGCGGTAACGTTGACGATCGAGGCGCAAGTCGGCAAGGACGATAAGATGTTCGGTTCCGTCACTGCCAAGGACATCGCTGAAGGATTGGCGGCGCAGGGTGTGACGGTGGACCGCCGAAAGATCCAATTGGCACAACCGATCAAGGAACTCGGTACCGTAGCTGTTCCCATCAAGATGCCCAGGGATGTGGCGGCGACCGTGACCGTCCGTGTGGTGAAGAAGCAAGAGCCCGAAGAAGCTACTGCCTAGAACCTGGAGTATGGAGAAGATGAGCAGCGACGCGATCGGTTCATGGGATGCACTTAAAACGGCGGATCCCGACGTCTACGCCGCGATCGAGGCGGAAGAAGTCCGTCAGCGGGAGAAGTTACTCCTGATCGCGTCCGAAAATTTTGCCAGCCCGGCCGTCTTGGCCGCACAGGGCTCTTTGCTCACCAACAAGTATGCGGAAGGCTATCCCGGCAAACGATACTACGGCGGCTGCCAGCATGCCGACGCCGTCGAAGATTTGGCGATTCAGCGGTGCAAGGAAATCTTCGGTGCCGAACACGTGAATGTGCAGCCGCATTCGGGTTCACAAGCCAACATGGCGGCGTATCTGTCGGTCCTGAAGGCCGGTGACACCATTCTCGGCATGGATCTGGCTCAAGGCGGTCACCTTACGCACGGAAGCAAAGTCAATTTCTCAGGGATTCTCTTCCGCGTCTTCTCCTATGGCGTCGATCGCCAGAGTGAAACCATCGACTACGATGCCGTCCAAAAAGTCGCCGAGGAATGCCGTCCGCGAATGATCGTCGTCGGGGCGAGTGCCTACGCCCGCGTGCTGGACTTTCCTCGTTTCCAACAGATCGCCAAATCGGTCGGAGCCTATCTGCTGGTCGATATCGCGCATATCGCGGGTCTCATCGCGGCGGGGCTTCATCCGAATCCCGTTCCCTATGCCGACTTCGTCACGACGACGACCCATAAGACGCTCCGCGGTCCCCGTGGCGGCGTCACGATGTGCAAAGCCGAGTATGCAAAGGCCGTCGACAAGCTGGTTTTTCCCGGACTACAGGGCGGACCGTTGATGCATGTGATCGCGGCCAAGGCGGTCGCCTTTAAAGAGGCCTTGTCGCCGGGCTTTAAGCGCTATCAGCAGCAAGTCCTGGCCAATGCGAAGGCCTTGGCACAAGGATTCATCGATCGCGGCTATAAGATCGTTTCCGGTGGAACCGATACGCACCTGATGCTCTTGAACCTCGCCAACAAGGGAATTACCGGGAAAGAGGCGGATGCGGCGCTGGACACCGCCGGTATTATCGTCAATAAGAACGCCGTCCCCTACGATGAAAAACCGCCGGCCGTGGCCAGCGGGATCCGTCTGGGATCGCCCATCGTCTCCACGCGCGGAATGAAAGAACCTGAAATGAAGCAGATCGTCGAATTGGTCGATCGTGTCCTCCGGCACCGACAAGAGCCGTCGGTGTTGGAAGCCGTTCGCGGACAAGCGAAAGCATTGTGTGCCGGGTTTCCCATCTTTCATCCCTACTAACAGCCGATAGCGAGAGGGCAGGGCGCCGCCGGTGAAATGTCCCTTCTGCGATGAGCTTGAGGACAAGGTCGTCGATTCCCGCATGGCCAAGGAAGGTGAGGTCATTCGTCGACGACGGGAGTGCCTTGGTTGTAAGCGCCGCTATACGACCTATGAACGGGTCGAGGAAATCCTTCCCGTCGTCGTGAAGAAGGACGGTCGGCGCGAATCGTTCGACCGCAATAAGATCCTCGCCGGCCTGAAAAAAGCCTGTGAAAAGCGGCCGATCAGTATCGGCACGATCGAAGCCGTCACCGACCGGATAGAAAAGCGGATTCAAGAAATGGGCGAGACGGAGATTGAAAGTCGGGTCGTAGGTGAAGAAGTCATGAAGGAGTTGCATCAGCTGGACCAGGTCGCCTATGTCCGGTTTGCATCCGTGTACCGGGAATTCAAGGACATCGACCAGTTCATGGACGAGTTAAAAACGCTCGCGCAGCAACGTCGCGAACGTTGAACGAACGCAACTCCCAGGTCCATCAAGTCCATTTCCGACCCCGTTCATTCCATCCGATTCGGCGTTCGCCCGTTGCTTCGATGAACCATGCACAGGGAGGTGCAGACCCGATGAATAAGCCGCTCCCCCAGCAACGGGCTCGGCGGAACCAGCCGACCTCCGGAGCGACGAACGTCGCGATTATCGGGGCCGGGCGTGGGGGCACCGCGCTCATGGAAATTTTCGCGAACGATCCGTTGGTGCAAATCGTCGGTGTTGCCGAACATGATCCGGACGCGCCGGGCGTGGGCTTGGCCAAGCAGCTCAATATCCCGGTTACACGCGATTACCGGCAGCTCTTGGCGATGGAACGCGTCGATCTGATCATGGATGTGTCCGGCAATGGAGAAGTCTGGCAGGTCCTCCAGGATTTTCATCGTATGGGGGTCACCATCATCGGCGGGGCCAGCGCGAAGTTCATGTGGGAACTCATCGAAGCCCGCATTCGCGCGACGGCGGAGATCGAGAAGACGCTGAACAAATATCAATCCCTCTATAGATTGTACGTCAAAGAGACAGGAGCCGCCGTGACGGAAGAGCGGACCCGGATCGCCTGCGAGATCCACGACGGGCTCGTGCAAAGCCTGGCGGGCGTGAACTTCAAACTGGATCTGTGCCAGCAACTCCTCCGGAAAAATCCGCGAGCCAGCCTCGCCACCATCAAGGAGAGCAAGGCTCAGCTGAAGCTGGCCATACAGGAAGCCCGCCAAGTCATCTTCAACCTGCGTCCCCTGCACTATGACAAGATGGAGTTGATTCCCGCCCTCACGAATTATTTCAAGTCGTACCAGACCCAGACGCACATCGCCACGAAGTTTTCGGTCACCGGGGATGAACAGATTCTTTTTCCACGGACGAAGATCTTTCTGTTTCGAATCATTCAGGAAGCCTTGAGCAACGTGGAAAAGCATGCCAAAGCCGACCGAGTCTCCATCAAGCTGGACATCGATATGGATCTGTTGCGCGTCACGATTTCCGACAACGGAATCGGGTTCGATCTGGAAAGCGTCCTGCGGGATCCCGAAAAGTGGGATCATTTCGGCATCAAGGGTATTCTGGAACGGGCGCGATTGGTGGGCGGCGAGGGGCACGTGCAATCCAAACCGGGGAAAGGCACGAAAATCATCGTCGAGGTGCCGCTGGGTCACAAGGAGGAGAGAGGGAATGGAGAAGATTAAGGTTTTGATCGCCGACGATCACCGGGTGGTTCGGGAGGGCTTGGCCGCCATCCTCAAGACTAAGGAAGACATTCAGGTCATCGGCGAAGCGCAAGACGGCATCGAAGCGGTGGAGAAGGCTCGGGCATTGCTCCCGGATGTGATTCTCATGGACGTGAGCATGCCGCGGATGGGAGGCGTCGAGGCGACGAGACAGATCAAGCGTGAGTTTCCGCACATCGGCATCGTCGCGTTGACCATGTACGAAGAACAACAATACATCTTCGATCTGGTCCGCGCGGGAGCGACGGGGTATCTCTTGAAAGACTCCGAATCGACTCAGATCGTGGCGGCGATTCGAGCCATCTACCGCGGCGAATCGCTGATCCATCCCTCGGTCGCCAGTAAAATCTTGGCGGAATTCTCATTGATGGCGCAAAAGAAAGGGAAAAAGCCGGCTTGGGCCGAGCATGATCTGACCGAGCGGGAAATTACGGTGCTGCGGCTGGTGGCGGACGGGAAAACCAACAAAGAGATCGCCAACAGCTTGGATTTGAGCGAAAAAACGGTGAAGAATCACGTGCGGAACATCTTCCATAAACTGCAAGTCTACGACCGCACGCAAGCGGCCATTCTCGCCATCCGCAAAGGATTGATCGAACTGGATCCGAAGCCGTAGAACGACGTCGGCGGGTGTTTCAACAGCGCTGCTAGCGGGACGGACGAAATACCCTGATGGTGTACCTCTTTGGGCTTCCATCCGGCGCGATCACGGTGATCTCCACGGATGTGGTGGTCCCTAGACCTAATGGAACAGACACTCGACCTGTCGGGACCCCGGCTGCGGCGATCACTGAACCGAATGCGGACATCACGGCGTTCGGATCGGACTTGGTTGCGGAGACGATCACTACATCGACACTGGCGGAGACCGTCACTGAGTAATTCTCGGTCTCCGGAGCAAAGGGCGGAGACAAACTGCCGGCGTTCACGTTCAATCCGGACAGATTGTTGTCGTCTGTGGGCGCCGCTCGCCTGACGGTAATGCGATAGGTCTTCGCGTTTCCGTTCTGCGCCGTGACCGTCATCAACACATCCTTGCTCGTTCCCGGCCCGCCGAGCGGGATAATCGCTTGGCCCTCGTTGGGCACATCACCGGATAGCACGGCATTCGGATCGGACTTCGTTGCGGAGATGCTCACGCTCGTGACATCGGTCGCAACGTCCGCTGTGTAATTCAGGCGGCCTGGGGAAAAAGCGGGGGACAAACCCCCGGGTGCCACGGTCAACGAAGATAAGTCGTTGTCGCCCGCCAACGAGGCCTTGTTGAAAATGACGGTATATGTCCTGGACTTGGTGGTGGATTCCGACACCACGATACTGACGATCGTGGGCGGGCCTCCTGCTGGGCCCACGGCGATAGAGCGGCTCGTCGTCGTCTGGCCGTCGATGCTTACGATGTCGCCGGCCACGGCAGGTTGAGCAGTGACGGCCACACTCGTGACGTTGTTGGAGAGATCGACACTGTATCGGGTGGTTGTGCCGGCAAAGGCCGGTTGGAGCGTTCCGGGGTCAACCGTCAGACTGGCAAGTTCGACTTCCGGGTTGATCGTCGCAGAATCTGAGCAGCCGTAGGCACTCACGACAACAAGTGCGACGGCTACACATTCTCTGATGAAGCGATGGGTTCGTTTCAAGATGCAGGCTGTCTTGAGTCGCATACGATCATGAGCCGATGTATGTTGGCGAACCCAAACGGTAGGTGTCGAGCTACGAGAGGGTTCAAAACCGATCTGTCAGGACTTCGTCAGGCCGAGCAGCGGTTCTTTCTATAACCGATCTAACCGATCGGGTCAACAGATAGAAATGGAAGATAGGGAAATTGTAAAACCGTGCGGTAGGAATAACGGTCGTCGGATATCGGACAGCCAAAGACGGCTTTATCCGGGCCTTTGAAGTTTTCGCGATGGTCTAGCGACGAGATCGGACGACGGTGACACTGTAGGTATTGGTATTCAGGCCATCCTGTGCGGTCACGGTCATATCGACCTCGGTGCGTCGTCCTCTCAGCGAGACGAACAGTTGTCCTGTTCGCGCCCCTGCCGGCGCGATGACCGATCCAAACGCGGATATCACGGCATTGGGATCGGACTTCGTGGCGGAGATGGTCACGTTGTCCACGTCATCGTCGACATCAACCCTGTAGTCTTGGATGCCTGGAGCAAAGTCAGGATCCAAGGATCCCGGACTCACGGTCAGGGCCGAGAGCCTGTCGTCGCTCGAAGGCGCCGCTCGTTTGACGGTGATGGTGTAGGTCTTGGATGTGCCATTCGGTGCCGTCACGATGATCGATACGATTTTCGTGGTCCCCGGCCCGTCGAGTGTGACAGTCGCTTGCCCCGTGTCAGACACATCACCGGAGAGTACGGCATTTGGATCAGACTTGGTGGCAGAGACGGTCACTTCGGCGACAGCGGCGGCCACGTCCGCGGTGTAAATCTGGATGCCTGCAGAGAAGGCCGGAGACAACGTACCAGGCGACAGGGTCAAACTCTTGAGGTTGTTGTCCCCGCCCTGGGTTATCGTCCTTAAGGTAATGGTATAAATGGTCGCTCTTCCATCGGGGGACGTGACGGTCAGTGAGACATCTTTGGTCGATCCAGGTCCGGGGGCTGAAATCGTTGCTTGACCGGTCGCCTGTCCTGCCGGGGCTGTGACCGCACCAGACAACACGTCATTGAGATCAGACTTTGTGGCAGAGACGATGACGTCCGGAGTGTTTCCAGGCAGATCAACCCTGTACCCCATTGTCTCGGCGGCAAATGGCGGTTGAAGCGATGCGCCGGAGACCGAAAGCCCGGCGAGTTGAGGCCCGGGATCAACTGATGCCGTGTCATTACAACTATAGATACCAAAACAGGCGGTTCCAAGGAGAAGAATGATGGCCGAATATCGCCCGGGGATGGTGAAGAAGCATCTCATGATGGACCAGCCCCTCTTTCTTGCTGGAGAACCGGTCTCGTCCAGCCACCGTGTGAACCATAAGGGTAGACGGGATATTACGGAAGCGTTCCCGAAACGGTCTATCCCTACTTGCGTATAAGCAAGCCGAGTGCGCGCACATGGTCAAAATGTGAAGATCAGATGAGGAAGCCTCATCTTCACGAGCGGTGTGAATGATGTCAGTACTGCTGATGGAGAGGCGGTCGCGTCTCGAATGTCAGCGGTTGGAGTTGATATTGTTTGGGGCTTGAAATGCTTAGGATGGTGCGAATTCAGCGGGCCGGTCGGGTCACGGTGATCGTGTACCTCTTCGTGCTCACTCGATCCTCCGCGGTCACAGTGATCGCTATTGACGTGCTTGTTCCCAGACCCAGCGGAACGGACACGCTCCCGGTTGGATCTCCAGACGGAGCGATCACTCTACCTGGTACGGACATCACGGCATTCGGATCAGACTTGGTGGCGGAGACGGTGAGGCTGTCCACGCTGCTGGGTACCTCCACATTATAGTTAGGCGTGCCGGCGGCAAAGCCGGGAATTAAGGTGCCTGCGCTCACCGTCAAACTAGAGAGATTGTTGTCGGTCGAAGGGGCCAATCGGGTGATGATGATGGTATAGGTCTTCGAGCTGTCATCGGGGGCCGTCACAATAATCGACACCGTCTTGCTCGTTCCCGGTCCATCGAGCGGAATGGTCGCTCGTCCTTGGTTGGGCAGACTGCCGGAGATCACGGCATTCGGATCCGACTTGGTAGCCGCCACTTCCACACTGGTGACGCCCGTGGCCACTTCCGCCGTGTAGGCTAGGTGTCCTGACGTAAACGAGGGAGTGAGGCTCCCTGGAGTCAGCGTCAATGCCTCAAGATTATTGTCGCTGGACAGCGCCGCTCGATCCACCGCGATGAAATACGGCTTCTGGCTGCCGTTCTGGGCGGTGACGATGACTTGTATTTCCGTCCTGGATCCGTCAGGTCCGAGAGAAATAGAGCGAGCTTGCCCCGAATTAGTAGCCTGCCCATTGATTGTTATGGTCGCATTCGAGTCCGCCTCAGTCGCGGTCACGTTGACAGTTCCGACACGACCGCCCACGCTCACCGTATAACTGGTCCGGCTTGCGCTAAACGAGGGGTTCAGGTTGCCCGGCGACACGGTCAAACTCTGGAGATTATTATTGCCCCCGAGCGCGGCCCGAGAGACGACCAGGGTGTACGGTTTCTGGCTGCCGTTCTGCGCCGTCACTGCCACGGTGACAATGGTGCTCAGCCCAGGACCTTGCAGTGGAATGGTTTGAGCCTGCCCCGAAGCGGCGGGTTGCCCGTTCACCGTCATCGTCGTTGCAGGATCGTCCAGAGTCGGTGTCACTCGCATACTGGTGACGTTGCTCGCGACCGATACCTCATAGCTCAGGGTGTTTGGATTGAATCCCGGTTCCAGTGGGCCAGGGGAAACCGACAAACTTCGTAATGAGTTGTTTCCCGTCAGGGTCGCTTTCGTGAAAAGGACGGTATAGGTTCTCGAATTGGTCCCTGATTCGGACACGACGATATTCACGGGCGTTGTCGTTCCAGCCTCGCCCAAGGCAACCGACCGGCTGGTCGTGGCTTCGCCGTTGATCGTCACGCTGTCGCCGGCCACCGCCGGTTGAGCGGAGACGGTGACACTAGGGACGTTGTTGGCCAGATCGACCTGGTACTGAGTCGTTCCTCCGCTAAAGGCCGGTTGCAGTGTTCCCGGTGAGACGGTGAGACTGGCGAGTTCTACGACGGGAGAGACCGATGCCGAGTCCGAGCAGCCGTAAAAACTGAATTCGAGCGTGAGGACAACAAGGGTGAGGAGAGAGTGTCCTGCGATGGTAAAAATACGTTCCATAGGAAGCGGTCGCTTTCCGTAATCCTAGAAGCGATGAGCCTGTTTGTTCTGACGAACCCACACGCTGGAAGTTAGGATGGCGAGAGGGTTCGTATTTCTACAGAGGCGAAGCAGGAGTTCAAGGTATAGCCAATCCGACCGGTGAGGTCAAGACGTGGAATCGAGATAGGTGAACAGGTGTATGGAGTTGGATACGGCCACTGTAAGAGATTTCCGATGAGAGTCAGTTCCTCGTGGTTTGGTTGGCGATGGATGGAAGGACTTTGCAGCGGAGAACAATATATGATCCTTGGGATATAAGTTCATCTAGGGGCACGACCTACAGTGATTGTATATCCCTCCCCCCTTAGCATCCCCAGAGCGAGTAAAAAAGATTCAGGATGAGATTAGGATGCCGAGATGGTCACATGGTGAACAGCTCACCTCGGCACCCTAGGGGACTATTGAGTCACTGGTGGAGTGGTGTCGATGGTCACCTCCAAGGGGTCACTCTGTGGAGATTCAAGGCTAGCCGAATTGATCACTGTGTAGGTAATCGAGCGGCGCCCGTCACTCAGCGATGCCGTCGGCTTAATGGTACCCTGGTCAAATTGCGAAGCAACAACGCCCCCATCCACGAAGAGGCGTGCGCTCTCTCCAGTTTCCAGCTGGATGCTGAATCTTGGTGTCGCGACGTTGGTGATATTATCCTCCCTACTGCCAGCCGCGCACCTATTAGGATCAAGAGGATCAGGAGGATCAAAAAGAGGACAGGAGTCATCCTCTGGAATTAGATCTGGCGCAGGCGGCCTCTTATTCACAGTAATAGTGTATGGCTTGGGAGTTCCATTCGGGGCGATTACAACAATAGGAATATCCGTGCTCGATCCAGGCTCTCCAAGAGTGATGGGGGCGCTTGGTACGCCTGAGCTCGTGCCTTGTCCGTTGATCGTCATGCTTGCAGCGGTATCCTGAAGCGTCCCGGTCACGGTAACGCTGGTGACGGTGCTTCCGACGTTCACTGTGTAGGCCGTGGTGTTTGCGTCAAACTGGGGAACCAAGGTGCCGGGCGACACGGTTAAGTTCTGGAGATTGTTGTTCCCCGAAGGCGCGAGCCGATTCGCGGTGATGATGTACGACTTCTCATCCCCATTCGGTGCTCTCACAATAACTTCTATTTCTGTGCTGGAAGGGCCAGGTGGTAGAGAGATGGTATTTGTACCACTTGCCACGCCATTGACCAAGATCCGAACGCTCGCACCACTATCCTGAGGAGTCGCATTCACAGTAACGCTGCTAACGTTGTTGTTGACAGTCAGTCCATAATCGGTCCTGGTTCTGCTCTGTGTAAATTGGGGGGATAAGGTATGGGGTGGGACGGTCAAACTTTGCAGGTTGTTATTGCCGCCAAGGGCGGCACGAATAACGTTGACCGTATAGGTTTTCCGGCTGTTGTTCTGCGCAGTCACCACAATCGGAATGGTAGTCGTGCTTGGGCTTTGACCTGCAGGAATGAGGGTGACGGTACGAGCTACTCCGGAGTTCGTGGGTTCCCCATTCACGGTGATGCTCGCATTTGCATCCTGACGCGTTGCGGTTACGGCGACCGTATCCACATTGTTTGCCACATTAACCGTGTAGACCAGGGTGTCCGGGTCAAACGGTGATGGCGACAAGGAGAGCGTCGTCGTGCCTGCTCTCACATTCAGGGCCGACAGGTTGTTATTGCCGCCAAGGGCGGCACGAATAACGTTCAGCGTATAGGTGTTCCGGCTGCCGTTCTGCGCAGTCACCACAATCGGAATGGTAGTCGTGCTTGGGCTTTGACCTGCAGGAATGAGGGTGACGGTACGAGCTACTCCGGAGTTCGTGGGTTCCCCATTCACGGTGATGCTCGCATTTGCATCCTGACGCGTTGCGGTTACGGCGACCGCATTCACATCGTTTGTCACATTGACTGTGTAGACCAGGGTGTTCGAATTAAATGGTGATGGCGACAAGGAGAGCGCCGTCGCGCCTGCTCTCACACTCAACGTAGACAAGTTGTTATTTCCGCCAAGAGCGGCACGAATGACTGTTACCGTGTAGACCGTCTGGGCGGTGTTATTTTGAGCGATCACGGTGATATTAATGTTGGTCCTCGAGGCATTGATACCTGGTTCATTCAAGGGAATGGGTTGAGAGGGCTGCCCTGAGTCAGTAGCGAGCCCGTTGACCGTTATACGCGCAGTGGTATCTTGTGCTCTGGGAGTTACCGTGATGCTTGTCACGTTGTTTGCTACATTGACTGTATAGGCGGTTATGGTGGATCCGAACCTCGGGTTTAACTGCAGTCCGGATGGAAGAGCTAAGCTTTGCAGGAAGCTATTGCCTGATGGGCCGCGGTTTATAGTAACCGTGTAGGTCTTCTTACCCCCGCTTGGACGCGTAATGTCTATCGACACCGGTGTGGCTGACCCCGTGTTGCCGAGCTGAACGGTCGCTTGTCCTGATGGAGTTCCCGCTGGGACAGTGACCGGACCAATCTGCATTATAGAATCTTGATCCGACTTGGTGGCGGAGATGGTGATGCTAGTAACAGATGCATCCAGACCATTGACCGAATAGTTAAGTGTGTCCTTGTCGAATGGGGAGGGAGCCAGGGTTCCGCTCGAAACGGAGAGGGCTTGTAACGAATTATCCTCTAGGTCTCGCCTGACACGGACAGTGTAGGATTTAGAAGCGCCTCCTGCGCCTGAATCGGTGACAACAATACTGACGGATTTCTCAGCGCCTGGCGAGTCGAGAGTAACGGTCTGACTCGTTGTCTGCTGGTTGTCGATACGTATGGCGTCTCCGTCTACTCGGGGACTTGCCGTGATGGTCGTACTCGAGACATCGCTGGAGAGCTGAACCGTGTAATTAGTTGTTGCAGGATTAAAAGGGGGTTGCAGTGTTCCAGTGGAGACCGACAGATTACCGAGTTCTGCCGGCTCGCTAACCGTTGCCGAGTCGCCACAACCATAGGCTATCAAACCGATCGCGATGAGAAAGCTGGCGGCTACACAATGTTTCAAGGTAGGCATAGTGCGCATCATGGGAGTTTGGTCTCTTTCTCTAGAGGCGTGAAGTGCCGGGTTCACCATCGTGATCTAAAACAGGATGGTGGATACTACGGAAGAGCTAAAGCTTGGTCTACCCCTACTTATGTATAGGGAAGCAAGGGAGCGTAGCTATAACCGATCTTCCCTGGTGAGGTCAAGGCCAGTTCGAGACATGGCGAACTGGCTGGGAGGACGGCATACGATCGGACTTGATTGCTGAAAGAATTGTGCTGTTCAGTTAATCATCACAGCGGCTATGGGGAACTGGTATCGATGGTCACGATCAGAGGAGGGCTCTGGGCGGACTCTCCCCCCGCATTTGTTATCGTGTAGGTAATCGGGTGGGTCCCGTCACTCAATGCTGCGGTCGGCTGCAGAGTATTGGTTCCCTGATCAAAAGTCGAACCGACATTGACTCCACCAACATAGAGGTTTGGGGTCTCCCCTGCTCCCGGCTGGGGTATTCTGAATCTCGCCGTCGTGACGTTCGTAATGTTGTCCTCGTCACTCGTGGGAGGAAAGCACTCGTTGGTGATAGGAACACGGAGACAGGAGTCATCCTCCGGTATCAGGTCTGGGGCGATTGTCGGCGCGGATGGGGCCGCGGGCGTAGCTCGTTTGACGGTGATGAGATAGTTCTTAGGAGGAACGGACGGATCCGGCGCTGCCACGGTAATTGACACATCAGTGTCTGATCCTGGTCCTCCTAGAGTTATCGGCTCGGTACCTGTTGGTATCCCTGCCCCTGCGTTTACACTACCCGTCATCGCGGCATTTGGATCAGATTTAGTGGCAGCGACGGTTACTTGTGTAATATCAGTTGGCACGTTCACTGTGTAAATTACTGTGTCCCGATCAAAGGCGGGGACCAAGTCCCCGGGCATCACGCTCAAGGCGGACAGATTGTTGTCGCCCGACAACTTATTGATAGTAATTTGGTAGGTCTTCTTGCTGCTATTCGGAGCGGTCACTTCGATCGATACAGGGGTCGCTGTCCCTGGCGCACCGAGTGGAATGTTGGCTTGTCCTGGACTGTTGTCTCCTGGTCCGATGGTTACGGAGCCGGTTGTCCATGTGATCACCATCACGGCATTCCGATCGGATTTGGTGGCAGAGACATCGACACTGTCGACGAGGACGCCGACATTGACGATGTAGTTTTCAGTATCAGGGTCAAAGGCCGGGTCCAAGTTACCCGGTGTTACATCCAACGCAGATAGATTGTTGTCGCTCGATAAGAGTCTCCTAACATTCACGGTATAGGTGCTCGTTGTTCCGTTTTGTGATTCCAACACGATGGTAATGATCGTACTCGATCCCGGGGGGCCTAGTGGCACTGAACGCCCCTGTCCTGCAACGGTTAGGACCCCGTTGATCGTCATGATGGTCGTACTGTCTTTGGGAACGGCGGTTACGGTGACGCTGTTCGCGGATGTCGGCGCATTGACGGCATAGTTCGTCGTATTGGCGAAAAAGCCCGGTTGGAGCGTTCCGGGAGTGACGGTCAAGCTGGAGAGGGGAACTGCTACGTCTTCCGAAACGGATACGGAGTCCGAGCAGCCGTAGGAGCTCAAACCGATCGCGAGGGTGATGAGGAGCGCGATGAACCGTTGTCCTGAGCAGATAATATTTTTTGTCATGTGGGGCCGATCACTTTCGCTCGAGGCTGGGCGTAAAGACCGTTCATCCTTATGAACCTAACTGTAGATGCCGATACTATGAGAGGGCGCCCGTTCGGTCTATCCCTACTTGTGTAAGGGCGAGCCGATGTTACAAGGAGTGACCCACTGTCCGGGTGGGATCTGGCTCTCGTTGAACTTGGTGGGACTAAGATATGTGCGGGTAGCAGTATCTATGCTGCAAAACCGTTATTCACGGTGTGACTGATCATTGATCGGCAGAACTATTCAGATTAATCGTCGTCTCCGTCATCGTCGTCATCTCCATTATCTCCGCCGTTCCCATTATTTCCGTTATTGCCATTATTCCTATTGCCGCCATTGTTGCCGTTCCCCCCGTTGTTTCCATTTCCTCCATTATTCCCATTTCCGCCGTTATTACCGTTCCCCCCGTTGTTTCCGTTTCCTCCACCATCTCCGCCGCCTCCGCTGGTCGCACGGTTCACGGTGATGGTGTAGGACTTGGCATTTCCATTCGGTGGGTTGACGCGGATCGAGATGTTCGTACTCGAGCCCTCGGCTCCAAGAGGAATTTCACGCGCCTGGCCTGAGGCGGCTCCCTGTCCATCGATCGTCATGCCGGCATTCGTGTCTTGCGGTGTCGCGGTGACGGTGACGCTTGTCACCGAGGCGGCGACGTTGGCCCTATAATTCGTAGTGCTCGGAGTGAATGAAGGCGTCAAGGCGCCGGGCGAGATGGACAAGCTTTGCAAGTTGTTGTTGCCTGCTTGTGCCGCTCGCTCGACGGTGATGGTATAGGCTCGGGAACGTTGGCTTGGAGCGGTGACGGTGATCGATATGACTCGGCTCGTTCCCGGCCCGCCAAGTGAAATGGTCGATTGGCCGGTCGCTGTGCCGGCTCCGGCTGTTACGTCCCCGGACATCACGGCATTCGGGTCGGATTTAGTGGCCGACACCGTCACGCTGCCGACGTTTTCAGCGACATCGACGGTATAGGTGAGTCTATTCGACCTGAACGAAGGCGCTAAGGCGCCGGGCGAGATGGACAAGCTTTGCAAGTTGTTGTTGCCCGCTTGTGCCGCTCGCTCGACGGTGATGGTGTAGGTCTTTTGGCTGCCATTCGCAGCAGTCACAACGATAGGAATAATAGTGTTCGACCCCGCACCGTTCAGCGTCACGGTTCGGCTCTGTCCGGAATCAGTGGCCTGCCCATTCACGGTCATGCCGGCCGCGGAATCCTGCAACCTGGGCGTGACCGTGACACTCGTCGCGCCGTTGGCCACGTCCACTGTATAGTTCGTCCTGTTCGCATTAAAGGCGGGATCCAGTCTGCCCGGTGACAGGGTCAAACCCGAGAGATTATTGTTCCCGCCAAGAGCGGCACGATTGACACCTATCGTATAGGTCTTCTGGAGGCCGTTCTGGGAGGTCACAATAATAAAAATAGGCGTGTTCGAACCGGCTGCGGCCAATGGAATGGTTCGAGCCTGGCCGGAAGCGGTGGGTTGTCCATTGACGGTCATCGTGGCGGAAACATCTTGTGCCCGTGGCGTCACGGTGACGCTTGTCGCGCCGCTTGCCACATTCACCGTGTAGCTCGTCCTGTTCGCGCTAAAGGTCGGGTTCAAGGTCCCCGGTGAAACGGTCAAGCTTTGCAGGTTGCTGTTACTGGAGACTCCGCGGCTCACCGTCACGAGATAGGGTTTGGGGTTTCCGTTCTGGGCCGTCACGACAATCGTGATATTCGTGGTTTGGCCGGGAGGGCCGAGGGGAATGTTCTGAGCCTGTCCGGAGCCGGCTGGCTGCCCGTTCACCGTCATCGTTGCGGCCGGATCCGACAGCGTGGGGGTCACTGCGATACTGCCCACATTATTGGCCACGTCGACGGTATAGGCTTGCAAGTTGGGATCGAATGCCGGAGCCAGAGTTCCGGACGAGACGGTCAGGTTCTGTAACGAATTGTTCCCCGTGAGATCGGCTCGCACGAGAAGGACGGTGTAGGTTCTCGAATTCGTGCCGGTTTCCGATACGACGATGCTCACGGGCGTGGTCGTTCCCGGCTCGCCCAGCGGAATCACGCTGCTCGTGGTCGGCTGACCGTTGATCGTGACTCTATCGCCGGACACGGCCGGTTGAGCGGTGACCGTCACGCTCGTGATGTCGTTGGACAGATTGACGGTGTACTGAGTGGTTCCCCCGCTGAAGGACGGTTGAAGCGTGCCGGGATCGACCGTCAGGCTGGCCAGCTCCACCACGGGATTGACGGTCGCTGAATCCCCGCAGCCAAAGGCGCTCATGCCCATCACTGCGAAAAAGGCGGCGGCGATGTATCGTTCAACGACTGTGAGCCTGCTCACGTCGGGGGCTGACGTTTGCCCGATTCGCATAATCCCCGATCTCCGCTAGGACAATTACCAGGGTAGAATGCATCATATGAAAAGTAGGGCCTGAAGGAAGTAGGAAGACCCCCAGGTGGGAACAGCCTTAAGAAATGCCCATGGGATGAAGGATGGTGCCGTCAGCGGGATGGGTCGGGTTTATCGTGAGTTTTCTTCAGAAGGTCGGTCTTCGACGGTATTTGGGTGAGGATATCCGGACGTACCTGAAATACACCTTGCAGACGTTGGCCGGTGGCATAGAGAAGATTGCCGGCCTGGTTGCCGAGGGTCAGTTTCCCCGCGGGTTTACCATCCTTGCCCGTCGCGACAAACTCCGCGGCCGGAGCCAATAGCCCATAAGGAGCGAGCGGTGCGGATTGTTTCATGACGCGTTCTTCCGCCGGAAGATTCGCGACGCGGCTGACAAAGAGATCCGCCGCCTCCTGGCTCACTTTTTCCGCGGGCTGGTCTTCGAGCACCCACTCGCCGGTCTGGTTGATCAAGACATACTGATGATCTCTCGTCTTCACCGACAACATGGCGATGTCGGTGTAGTCGAGGCCGAGCAGACGCTTGTCCTGGAGGTGGAAGAGTTCCTTCGTGAGGTCTTTGATCAGCGCGGGGTTGATGTAATAGAGCGGCGCGTCGGCGCTGGTCTCCGCGATGGCTTCGCCGCTCTGAGGGTTGGGTTGGTGGAGACGTACTGATTGGTCGCCGGCTGCCGTATGCAGCGTGACTTTCACTTTCGGGGTCGTCAGGGTTTTGGCCACGGTGTCTCGTTCGGGGCCGGGGTCGATGATGCCGATCGCCTTGAGATCCTCCAACCGAAACATCAACGAGCGGACTTCGTTCTGGTCGGCTTCGGCTTCGATCGGATAGCGGATCTTCCACGCAGGCCGGGGCTTGCCCTTCGCCATATTGTAGAGGACGATTTCAGTCGTCGGATAGGTCAGGCGGACCCGTTCGATGTCATTTTGGACGAATTTCAACAGCTCTTTCCGGCGGAATGTCATCAACGACTTGTTGATGAAGTCCTTCGGCGCCAGGTTGGTCAGCAACAGGCGCCGGTCCGATTGACGAAGGACATAGAGGGTATTGGACAGCGGGCCGCTGTCGCCGATGACAATCGTCTCTTGTTGAGCCCCGGCGGTTATGGTGAGGGTGGTCACCGGCTGTTCCAGACCGAATGGCGCCAGCTGTGTGGCCTGCTCCTCGACGGTCCTGGTGACGACTCCCGTCACGAGCGCTCGAATGAGCGCCTGCACTTCACGATTATCTGCGTCCGTGTGGTGCGGCGCCACGATGGACCATTTGCCCGGTTCCACCAGTTGGAACTGGAGAGGCCCCTGAGCCGTCGTCATGGAGAGTCCCGTAATGGCGGCTTCCGGAAAGGACAGGAGTTTCTTCTGCTCCGTCTCCTGTTTCTCCTCGTGCTGTTGGGCAGGAAACTCCACAAGATAGAGATACCCGCCTAAACCAGCGAGAATCACCAGCATGACGAGTGTGGGCCAGTAACGCATATCAGGATGGTGAAAATGGTTGCCAGCTGCGTTCTCGCATCGTTCAGACCCTCAACGTACTCCAGAGAGTACGCCTCGGCCCTTCACTCGCTGCGGTCTTGCTGGACAGCCATTTTGACCATCCTGCAGAAGATATGTAGCGAAGGCCTATCATAGTCGCCGGCGTTTCCTCCACACGATGATGCCGGTGAGCAACGTCACGAGCGGGAGGAACACGACCTGTACGTAGATCAGCGCGCGTTCCTGGGTGGGATTGGGTGTGAACGGACGCAACGCCGGTTCTTTCGGCGCGATGGAAATCAAGTCCCGTTCTTCGGCCAGCCAGCCGACGGTGTGGAGAAAGAAGTCGCTGTTGCCGGGGAAGTTGAAAAACGCGTTGGACACGAAGGTCGAATTACCGATCACCACGATGGCCGGCCGCGGTTTGCCCTCTTCCGGAGCTTTCTTCGGCGCCAGCGCGGCAGCCATGGGAAGCGGCCCCTTCACGTCTTCCTTTTCGCTCAGGCTCACGACCCGGCCTTGCATGTTCGTTTCAGCCCAGCTGTTCGGTGACGTGCGGGCCAGCGGCACAAAGTCCCAGTCTTTCCCGACCTGCTCGTCGAAGGTCACGTGCCGTGAGAGGGGCAGCAGCACGGCGGAGGTCAAGTCCTGCGTGATCTCGTGCTCGGTGAACGTCCGCACCAACAGCGCGGTGAGGTCTCCCTGCGCCAATCGATCTTGTAAATCGACCAACACCCCCGGCCCGAGGCCGAGTCCCCAATGGGCGAGCATCGGCTCCAGGCCCGTCTGAGTGTCGGGGTCCGCCAAGACCAAGAGATGGCCACCCTTCTCGACATAGGCCTGAATACGGCCCTGCTCATCCTTCGTCACGGAGCGGCGCGGGCCTGCGAGCACCAGCACGGAGGTATTGTCCGGCACCGCGGATTCCTTCAAAAGCGAGACGGTGCCCACATCATAGCCTTGCCGAGTCAGGGCTTCTTTGGCGATGGAGAGCCCGTTGCGGTCTTTGTCTTCCACGCTTAGTTCGCTGTGACCTTCGACGAAGACGATGCGCTTCTTGGCGTCCTTGGAAATGCGGATCAACGCGCCGGTCAGTTCCACTTCCGACGGTGAAGTCACCCGGATCGTCTGACCGTTGCTCTCGAAAATGGCGGTATCCGTTCGGAAGATCCCATAGTTCTGGGCAAGCTTCGGCTGTTTTTCCGGGTCGATGAATTCGACGCTCAGCTTGGCCGAAGCTTGTCGGTAACTCTCCAGCCGTTCCTTGAATGCTTGATAGCCGGGGTCCTTTTCCCTGGTGAAGACCGTGATCTTGACGTCGTGCGGCAGGGTTCGGAGAACCCGATGGGTTTGCGGAGCGAGGGTGAAATTTTGATTTTCGGAGAAGTCCCAACGTATCGAATGCCGGGAGGACAGGAAGTTCACGATGACCAAAATGCCGGTGAAGAGCATGATCATCAGAAAGCTATTCAGCCCCATCCTGGTCGACCGCCGGCTGGAGAATGCCTTGACGGTCTCGAAATGCAGAACGAAGAAAAACACCAAACAGACGAGTGCCAAGCCTTCCGCAATCGTGACCACCCACAGCCAGTCAGGCCGGAGGCTGTACGTGACCATGCCGCCGATGCCGAGCATGACTCCGAGAATGCCGAGAGGAAAAGACTTCAGACTCATTTCCACCGGGTCGACTCCACGACGCGATGCGTAAGGAACAGCATGAGCGCCATTCCGCTCCCGAAGTAGACGAGGTCGCTCGTATCGATCAGGCCCCGCACCAGGCGGTCATAGTGCTCCATGTATGACACATACGAGATGGCGCGGCCGGCGGTGGTATCTCCGAAGAGACTGCCCAATCCGGCGATCAGCCAGATGGTCAAAAGCATGCCGAAGCTGACAAAGGCGGCCACGATTTGATTCTCCGTCAGCGCCGAGGCGAACAGGCCCACGGAAAGAAACAAGGCTCCCAGCAGCACCATTCCTAAATAGCCGGTCCAGATGGGATTCCAATCGAAGTCGCTGAACAGCATCAGCACCGTGGGAACCAATACAGTCAGCCCGACGAGGCCGAGATAGATCAACAGCACGCTGATGAATTTGCCGACGATGATGTCATTGATTCTGATGGGAGAGGTCATCAGAAATTCGAACGTCCGCAGCTTGCGCTCTTCCGCGAACAACCGCATGGTCAAGATGGGCAGAATGATTACGAGGACGATCCGCATGCTCGCGAAGAGATTCCGGAAGACCAGGTCATTCAAGTTGATCTGAGCCATTCCGCCCTGCATCTGCATCAATTGGATGGCTTGCGCGCCGGCGAAACCCACGTAGAGGTAGGAGAGCAGCCCGAAGATCAACAGAAAGACGGCGCCGACCACGTAAACGATGGGGGAGACGAAATAGCCGCGCAGTTCTTTGGCGATGACGGCTTGCACCGGGGTCATTCGGGTTTACGCCTCCGTGCTCTCGGGGGAGGCCATGCTGACGGTGGCTTCCGCCGGCTCGGAGAGGTGGTCCTCATGGCGGGTCAGCTGCAGGAAGACGTCTTCCAACGTCATCGATACGGTGCGGAGCTCAAGCAGCCCCCATTGGTTCATAACGGCTACGCGCGCGATCTCGTCCCGTATATCACGGCCCAGCTCGCATTCGATAAGAAAGCTGCCTCCCGTTTGCCCGGGAAGCACATGGAGCACGCCGGCGATCGCGCGGAGCTTCATCTCACAGTCCGCCGGGCATGTCTTGAGAGTAACGGAGATTTTCTCCGATTGACGCAACCGAGCCGACAACTGCTCGGGCGTATCTTCCGCGACGATGCGCCCTTTATTGATGATGACGACTCGTTGGCAGACGGCGGTCGCCTCCGGGAGGATGTGGGTGCTGAGAATCACGGAATGGGAGCCGGCCAGGCTCTTGATGAGCTCTCTGATTTCAATAATCTGTTTGGGATCAAGGCCCACCGTCGGCTCGTCGAGAATCAGCACCGGGGGATCGTGTAACAGCGCTTGCGCCAATCCCACGCGCTGACGATAGCCGCGGGAGAGATTGCCGATCAGCCGATGGCGGACGGAGCCCAACTCCAGTCGTCCGATCGATTGATCGAGCGCCGCCGAAAGTTTCGGTCCGGTGATTCCACGAAGCCGTCCGACGAAGGTGAGATACTCCGTCACCGTAAATTCTTGGTAGACCGGCGGAGTTTCCGGCAGGTATCCGATCTGCCGTTTCACCTCCAACGGCTGCTCGGTGCAATCAAAACCGGCGACTCGGGCAGAGCCTTCGGTCGCCGGCATGAAGCAGGTCAAGATCCGCATGGTGGTAGTTTTACCCGCGCCGTTGGGGCCAAGGAACGCCAACACTTCCCCCTTGGCCACGGAGAAGGTGACACGATCGATGGCCGTATGATGGCCGTACCGCTTGGTGATGTTGTGAACGTCGATCACGAATGTGATATCGGTGCGAACGACTGTGGAGTATGGAGCGGTACCGCTCTCGAAACTCTATCGTTGAGCGGGATCTTACTCAGTCCGTCCAAGGCAGTCAATAGAGGTGAGTATCAGGCGCGATGGATCCTCTCCACGATGTGGAGAAGCGTGATAGGTCCGTTTGGATGGAGGCCATCATCTCTATAGAAACACGTTTCAAGATGTCTTAATCTTAGTCGCCGGCTCCACGTGAGGGCGGTGTTGAATTTAAGTTCCGGCTCATTTATATAGAGGTCGCGAGGAAGCCTATCCTTTGCGTTTTTCATGCGGGCACCCTCTCGACCACGGTATGGAGGACTCCATACGGAGGAGGGGGAACCGGTACTCCCGTCGGTGTTGTCGAAGTCGCAGGCCTTTCATACTCTGAATAACCAGTGATCCGATTGTTGCCATCAGAGGGAGGCGATACCCGATATGTCTACTGAGCTTCGTCACAGTCGGCCCTTCCCGTCCACATCGTTGGTTTTCATCATGTGCCTGTCATTAGGGGCCTGCTCTTGGGTTCCCAAAGGGGATGTGCAACTGGACGTGGGAATCAAAGATCGAGGAGTCGCGTCGTGGTACGGCGAACAGTTTCATGGCAGACAAGCGGCGAACGGCGAGCTGTTCGATATGGAAGCCCTCACCGCTGCTCATCGGACCATGCCGCTTGGAAGTATCGTTCGTGTGGTCAATTTGGCGAACGGCAAACATCTCTATGTGCGGATCACCGACCGGGGCCCTTACGAAAAGGGCCGGGTTCTCGACTTGTCGCATGGCGCGGCTGTTCAGTTGGGTATGGAGCACGGAGGATTGGCGTATGTGCAGGTTGAGATCGTCGGTGAGCGACGCCCGGAGCTGATGTGGCTGTCGGAAAAAATTGCAGACCGTGCCGCGTCACTTCTTGTCAATACGGAAGCGCCCATCGACCGGGCGTCACCGGGGATGGCCTCTCCGGTACGGAATTTCCCCGGCGATCTGTGGATCGCGAGGCGGAATCGCTGGGCCTTTGTGATGCTCGCCGCGGCTCATCCGGCCTCCCCTGCAGTCCCGTCGTTGGTCCTCAACTGACAGCTGTTGAAAAAGTCCCTCAGCTCGGCGGAGGCACTCCTGATTTTCCGCCAGTGCCAGAAGATACCTGAAAAGGTGTCCACGACCGGGCCATCCTCATCACTTGTGTATCACGGCATGCGGCGGGAAGAGCTGTGTACGCTGAAAGTGAAGGATCTCCAGAGCCGCCAGGGCTTGATCCACTTCAAGGTGAAGAGCAAGCGCGGGAAGATCCGCTTTGTGCCCGCGCACCCGCAAGCGCAACGCTTGATCGAACACTATTTACTCATGGCTGGCCATGGCGATGACAAGGATGGGGCCTTGTTCCGCCCGGTGCGCAACAATCGCACCGGCGAGTTGGAGCGGCCGCTTAATGCGAATTCACTCTACCGGAACGAAATGCGAACAGTTTGATTTAGAAGAAGTAGAAGAAGTACAGGTAATTACTTTCTATATGGCTCAACTGGTATGATATGAACCTGACTAGACTCAGAAGTGGAATCCCTTTCAGGGTCATCATTTATCACGGGCTCGGTCGCAAACGGACCGACCTGTTTTCCTTCCACGGTCCCGGTAACACGGATGGTGGTCTCCTCCGTTACACCCGCTTCCGATACAGGTGAACAATAGGTGCCACGTTCTGCAAGATGAGTCACAAAGGCAGCTGCTTTGGCAGCGCAACTCTCTGGATTGTTATGCGAATGCCATATAACCTGTGAAACTCCACCCTCTTTCTTGTAGATAGTTTTGCAATCATGTTCGCTCTTCGTGGTCTTCACAGTACGAACAAATTCATTAACTGGACATGCGTACATACCATCCGTGAAGTCCCCGTATTCAACTTTTGAAATGAAGGGCACATTTTCCCCTACATAGGTTAACACCACGGCTGGTTTGCCATACTCAATCGTCTTGTCACGCCCAAGTGTCCAGGTGAGAACCCATTGATTATTTTTCAATGGGATGGCTTCAACTTTTGGAAGTTTTGAAATCTTGGAGATGAACGCCAGGGTTTGTCCTTCACGAGAATTCAGATCTATGGCGGTCCACCGGCCAATATACTGCTGCGGATCAAGTTTCTTTGGATCGATTAGCGGATTACCATTATTATCGAAGAGGATACGGCCTTTGAGTTTTTCTTTAGTTTTGCGCATGTACGTAGTATTTGATATACAGTCCACGTCTTTAGCTGAAATGCAGTGAATCATGTCAACTGCATTTTTGGCCTTCGGTGAAAAAGCCTTTAGCTTGTCGGTGCTACCTTGAATCAACACCGCTCCTGAAGATTTGAGAAACGCGTCCTCCACGGCTTGTTTATCACCCCCAGCGGCTGCGACCGCTATACCGCCAAGAGCACCAGCCATTGCTGACTTTTTTAACAATTCTCCGGCAGTACCTGAAGGTATGTTCTTCGATAATGGGCTACCTGTCTGACTCATGGCAGCGGACTCTATTCCCCTCCGAAACGCAAGATCGGCGTCACCAGTTGAACGATATGTTGCCCAAGCTGTGTAGGCTGCTGCGCCACCAGGCCCATAGGCGCTCGCTGTCGCTTGCACGGCATCGTTAATTAACGAGCTTTCCTGGGTTGCCTTTGCAAAATTTTTCTCCGAGGCCTGCAACGGATCCGTACCCAAATGCCACATAGCGTCAACATATTTTCCTTCTTGTGCCCGTCTAACCGCCTTGTCGCCCGCCTCTATAAGATCTCTTGTTTGATTACTCGCATAGTTTCCTAGCGCGTTCGCCGCATCAATTGTATCTTGGAGACTACGCCTCGCTTGCTCCGTACCGTCCGCCCACGCTTTGGTATAGGTAGCGGTCAAATCATTACCGGCTTTAACTGTCGTCTGGATTATATCGCCCCCAGCTTTCTCAACCGACTTAAATGCCTGTCCACCAACTGTTTCTAAAGAGCGAATCGTGTTGGCTGTATCAACAAAGAAGGTCACCACGCCTTTTCCTATGTCGTCGGCTCCCTTGCCGACTCGTTTAAGCGCATCGCTTAGTCCTCCATCTGGAATATTGGGCCCCTCGGAATTCGCATCAATCGAAAGCATCGAAGACAAAAACAGGCTCGCCAGAAACAGAGCTTTGGTTAGGCCTGGATTATCGTGGAAGTAAGCTTGGTATTTAGACAGATGGCGGGATGAAGATTTATGCATCACGTCTCCTGGGTAACTAGGGAAAAGCAGCGGTGATGGAACAAAAAGAGAGAGATTCTACGCATCTGGATACCGCTTGCAAGAGCATAAATGGCCCTACTCCCCGATCAATTAATGTGGTAATGAGCCCTGTATTATCACCACTAATTTACAAAAAGTTCAAACTACATATCTATGAAAACAACCCCCGGATAGTGCTGCTTCTGCACCTCTCCAAATGTGTTTTTAATGCAGGGTGACTATAGAAAAGGAGCGCAAAGCGAATGATTATGAAATTAATTCAATTAGCTTTATTTTTACTTCTGTTTCTTACAGCTGATATCAGGTTGGCTCAGGCAATGGAGGGATTGCCTGAGAAGGTTGCAAAACAAATTAACTCGGAACTTAGTAATTCTTTCGTTGTGAAGTGCTATCTGAAACCGTGTTTCCTAGAAGGCGATTTTAATGGCGACGGTTTGCCTGACTACGCTGTACCCCTTGTGAAGAAAGGAGATATGAAACGTGGAATCATATTCCTACACAAAGGTGAAAAACCTGTTGTTGTTGGAGCTGGTAATTCTATAGGTGCAGGAGATAACTTTAACTGGGTAAATGAATGGCAGGTGATTAAAAAAAATGAGTTTGAAAGAACTTTTGGTTCGGACGACCCCTTATCTCAACTTAAAGGAGATGGAGTTAAACTTGAGGACGGCGGAGGTGGGTCTATTCTCATATATTGGAACGGAAATTCATATACTCGATATATAACAGGTGATTAAATCCCTTTGCTTCTAGCGGCACATATGCTTCCTTAAAAAAGCTATTTCAAGAGTAAAAATAGCTTAGGTATGTCCTTGTAGCCTCTCTCACTGTGGTACACACTCATGCAATGCATAGTTGATTTTCTCAATTATTCCTTGATGGATTTGTAGATCGTCGAACTCTCCAATAACTAGCATATTGACTGACCGAGGAACTGGTCCCTGGCTGGTATTGCGTCCGGTACATGTCGAGCAATAGGCGAAATACCCAGGCAAAGCCTTTTTACCATCAAATAATTCCATAATGTTAGGACGGCCAATTTCAGCAATTACTTGGCCATGCTTTTGCGTAACCGCTTCCTTAATGTGCTCGCGAACAAACTCTCCTGGCCGATCGTATCCAGCAAAAATTGGTTCCGCACCATTGCGATATTCAGCTTCATTCAGGATAGGCCAGCACTTCTCATGGTTAATGATATTACGAAAATTCATGACCACGGCACCAACTTGAGCTTTGGGAGCTGCTTCAATCTGCTCTACACCTTCTTCCAGCCTGTCAAAGAAAGTCCTCCCGGACGAGCCGTAAATTGTTTTGCAAGCAAAGCCCCAGCATCGCCCATCAATCATTGCCAAAACATCGGGGTTATCACCCTTAGCCGAGAAGGGGTCGTCAAGAATGACCTCATTGCTAAGATCAAGCAATGCCAATGCAAACAAAAGCTCAAAAATCTTATTGGTTGTCTCCTGACACATTCGTACTTGCGTGTTCTGAACCACCGTTCCTTTGTTCAGCAAGGCTAGATGTGGCACAAACGTCGAAAAACTCACATGGCCCTGCAACCGAACGATTTGCCGGAGAAATAACCAAATACCCAGAACTTCTCTGCGGACATGACGAATATCTTCCTGCGGATCACCAATATGAAGCCTCTGACTCTTATCCAT
>CAYXKP010000025.1:3230-38719 GCA_964465695.1 uncultured Nitrospira sp. | reverse complement strand
TGGCCGATCGTCGAAAAGCCGAGCGTCTTCTTGATGTCGTTCTGCGCCAGCATCATCGTCGCGCCGAGGACGGCCGTCAGGGTTCCGATCACGAACGCGACGTGCAGGGTAGCGGAGCTCATTCCAAAGAGCGGGGCGAGGCGGTTGATGAGAAACCCTCCGGCGTT
This sequence comes from uncultured Nitrospira sp., assembly GCA_964465695.1. Taxonomy (GTDB): domain Bacteria; phylum Nitrospirota; class Nitrospiria; order Nitrospirales; family Nitrospiraceae; genus Nitrospira_D. Next base: position 38,552 of record CAYXKP010000025.1, on the reverse strand, counting down.
GATGATGCCCGCGTGCAGCAGGGCGTGGACCGGTGTGGGAGCGAACAGCGACCCCGGCAGCCACAGGTGCAAAGGGAATTGGGCGGATTTGCCCATCGCCCCGATAAACAGAAGGAACGTCACAGCCGTGGCGGCACTGACATCCATCCCCGGCAGAATCGAAAGCGTCATCGGCGTGGCAGCCGCTCGGACGAACAGCTCTTGGAATTCAAGGGTGCCGTACAGTTGGTAGGCGAGAACAATCCCGGCCAGAAACGCCGTATCGGCAACACGCAGCAGCGTAAACGTCTTGAACGCTCCCGCCAATGTCGCGGGGTGGACATGGTTGTGCGCGAGCAGGTAGAGCAGATAGCTGAGGATTTGCCAAAAGAGAAACAGCATCATGAGATTTCCGCTCGACACCATGCAGATCAACACGAAGTCCGTCAGGCAAATCAACACGAGATATCGGCGCGCATGACGATCCTGGTACATGTAGCTGGTCGAGTAGCAGTAAATGATGGTGCTGACGCCCGTGATCAATGTCATCATGACCGCGCTCAGCCGATCGATATAGAAACCGATGGGAATAATAAAGGAAGTGACGGAAGTAGGATCGTAGAACCGAACGGTAACGGGACCTTGCGATGCGACCGAGGCGAGCACGCCGATGGAGCCCATGAAGGCCATGCCGATGGGAAAGGCGGCCGCTTTCGCGCGGGTGAAACGCGGCGTCTCACCTCCGATCATGACGATACCGGCGGCGATGAGCAGGAGGAGCGGAACAACTAGTACGAGCGATAAGAGCACGTCATTTCCCCGGATGGGTCAAAAGCATTCGCCCTTCCTCAGCGATCGACACACCTCCCGCGGCGGGTGGGAGGGCTACCATTAATACGGGCTCTCTATACTCGTCAAGCAGGGACTGATCGCAAGTTGTTTCCGTGCCCTGTGCCCCCGCCCCTCCAGCCACCTTACCTTGCGGCTGTCGATCAGAGCGCGCGTTCCTGGGCGCGCTTATCCAGGCGCTGGATGACCGATGTCAGGACCCGTCCCGCTCGATGTAAGACCGCATCGACATAGAGCCGATTGAGGAACAGCACGTAGAAGCGGATCCGGACGCTGTTGATCCACGACGGCGTCCACACGGTCCGACCATGAGCCCGCATGTACAAATAAATCCAGCCCCCGATCGTCACCAGCGTCGACACCGCGAGAAGGAGATCAAAGAGCCAGTCGGGAAGATCGCCGGCCTTGAAGTACGAGGCCACTTCTTCCGGATCAGGGTAGAGGAATGCCGTGAACGATTCGACGGCGAACAGATAGACGAACACGATGAACAAAAGCGTCAGCAACATCGCCGCGGACACCTTCCAGGACGCGACGGCCCGCAATCGGGTCAACGTCAGGATCGCTTGCGAAGACGTGATCCAGATGAAAAAGAGAAAGATCACGGTGCCCTGCGATTCCAGCAGCGGAATCCGCAACACGCCGTGAGTCGCCAGCAAGATCAGTAAAGGGATCAGCAGGGTCGTGACGAATCCCGTCGTCCAGGTCAAGGGCGAGTAGCGTTCCTCCTGCGTTTCATGCCCCGAATGGGGAAATGAAGGATCCTGTCTCGCCTTATGAATGACATTTCCGCTGTATAAGAACACCGTCGCTTTGAACAAACCGTGGGCGATCAAATGGAACACAGCCAACGAGAAGGCTCCCAAACCGCATTCCATGACCATGTAGCCCATCTGGCCGATCGTCGAAAACCCAAGCATGTTTTTGATGTCGTTTTGCACCAGCATCATGGTGGCGCCGAGGATGGCCGTCAAGGTTCCGATCACGAGCGCGACGTGCAACGTGGTCGAGCTCATCCCGAAGAGAGGCGCCAGGCGGTTGATGAGGAAACCCGCGGCATTGATGATACCCGCGTGCAGTAGCGCGGTGACCGACGTCGGGGCATAGAGATACCGGGGAAGCCAGCCGTACAGTGGAAACTGGGCGGACTTACTCATTCCCCCGATAAGGAGCAGCAGAGTGACCGCCGTGGCGCCGTTGAATTCGACGCCGGGGAACAGGGACACGGTGGCGGTCGATTGCACGGCGACGGCGAACAGATCAGGAAATTCCACTGTGCCGTACAGCGAGTACGCCAATACGGTACCCCCCAGGAAAGCGACATCACCGACCCGCAAAAGCGTGAAGGTCCGAAACGCGCTTTTCAGCGTTTCTTGGTGACTATGATTGTGGACGAGGAGATACAGGAGATAACTCAGCAACTGCCACAGCACGAACAGCATCAACAAATTCGCGCTGGACACCATGCAGAGGAGGACAAACACGGTCAGTCCGATCAAGGCGAGATATCGGCGCTCGTGCAAATCCTGGTACATGTATTCCACGGAGTAGGTGTAAATGATCGTACCGATGCCGGAGATCAACACCATCATGACGGCACTGAGCCGATCGACGTACAGCCCGATCGGGACAGCCAACACAGTAGACGCGACAGGATCGTACAATCGAAGGGCGATCGGACCTTCCGAGGCTACGATATAGAGCGTGACGATGGCACCGCAGAATGCGGCGCCGATCGGCCAGGCGGCGATCTTTGCACGGGCGTGGCGCGTGGCCTCGCTCCCGACGCTTACGATAAAAGCGGCGAGCAAGGGAAGCAGCGGCACACACAACACAGCTGACATCATCACCTCTTAAAAAGATCTCGAAAACACGAAAGCCAACCGGCCTACTTGACTGAGAGTCGAAAAACATTCCGGTTGGCTTGTACTGCGACCGGCCTATCGCAAGATGTGCCGGTAACCCTACGGCCTTGGTGAATATGAACCAGGCGTCTTGCCCCTCTTGAACTGATGTCGGGAAGGGGCAACAGCGCTATTTGGTCGAGTATGAATCCATGCATAATATGGTGAGGAGTGCACCGTCAAGCCTCAAGCAGCAACGCGGGTCTCTCAGCCACGCGGCGATAGCCCAAATGGCCCATACTCTGCATGGGATTAAGACTAAACAGAGTAGGAAGGACTCTTGTTCGCGATGACGGGCGACCCTATAATCTTGCGCGGGTAGACGACATGGAAAACGCGATACGTAACGCAATCATCAAATTCGAGCAGGAATTCATGGGCCGTGGCCCTGAGGAGGTCAAAGCATTCATCGTTCGTGATCTGGTCGTTGTCCGACTCAAGGGAGTGCTCACGCCTGCCGAACGTCAGTTGGCCAAGACACCCGAAGGCGTCGACATGGTCAAACGGTTGAGGCAAACGCTCATTGCTCAGGGACGGGACAAGCTCTGCGAACAAGTGAGCGAGATCACCGGGGCCAAAATATTGACCCTCTTTACCGACATCAATGTGCAGATAGGAGAAAAGGTGTTTGTATTTGCGATGGATCGTGAACTCCAGAACGGGAAATAGATGGCCGACTGCTGGTGTTCATGAGAATGGCCGGTAAAGGTTGCAAACATCGTGATCCAATCCGCCATTGAGAACGATGGCTTTTGGAAAAAATGGCCGAGCCGGCAAACGAGGCATACCGTCTGCCGGACTCCGCGAGATCATCTGCTGATCACCAGACCGATATGCCCGCACTGACGATCACTGACGCTACATGAACTTCTTAGGAAACTGTTTCACCACAGCAGCCGTGAGCGTATCGGCAATCACATAGACATGGTGCTCCATCGCGGGCCAGGCCTCCTCTTCGCCGGCGTAATCCTTCTCTTGTAACTTGTTGATGTGATACACAAAGTGGTCGACATGAGCAGCAAACAGACTTCGAACGGCCTCTTTGGAGAGATGGGGATTGATCCCACTAAGAAATGCGGCGATCTCCTCGGTGTTCGAGGCCGACTGAGCCATAGCCGCATCCTGCTGACGTTTATTCCCTGCCACAGTGGCCAGGGAATAGGCTTTGACCGCTTCATAGTGTTGAGTCAGTAGAATATTGAGCCGGTAAGAGGCTGGTTCCCCATAGAAAGACTTAAACGTTCTTGCAATCTCCTTTGCGTTGGTGGTCACGGCCTTCTCCGCAAAGTCCCTCGACCGAAGATCGTTCTTGGCGTGGTCCAAAACCACATTGCGGACCCAAAAGAGGTGCCGCGACCATTCATCGCGCAAGACAGCCTGGAGATCCGCTGCGGTGACGGGATGAGGGTCCGACACCCAGCCCGATTCGTGCGCGCAGCCGCCTAAGCCGACGACAGTGGCTAACAGTAATGCCATGGTCCAACGCATTTTGTTCATGACGAACCTTTCTATAAGTTTAGTTTATATGGGTGAACTGAGTTCATCTCCTAGGCGATGATTTCGCCCTTCCGTCGCTCAGGAACGTGAGATAGCCGACCTGTAACACATTCCTATTTCCTTCATGTAAACATCGTGTAAACAACAAGTAAACCGTCGTCGAGCGTACGCCTGGAGTCGCCCAGAACTTCAGTGTATAGTGCTGCCGCCATGGAATGGCTCAATTATCACCATCTTCTCTATTTTTGGTCTGTTACGAAACACGGGACCATTGCGAAAGCGTGCGAGGAACTTCGCTTGGCCCAGCCCACGATCAGCAAACAGCTCGGTCTGTTGGAGGATACATTAGGAGAAAAGTTGTTCGAACGGATCGGTCGGCATCTCGTGCCGACGGAAATGGGCCGCATTGTCTACAAGTATGCCGACGATATTTTTTCGATCGGACAAGACCTCCTGAATACCGTAAAAGGTCGGGGAAGCGGCCGCCCGATTCGCCTGACCGTCGGCATCGTCGATGTGGTGCCGAAGCTATTGGCCACCCGCCTGTTGGAATCCACCTTCAGACATTCACCGACAATGCACATGATTTGCCGGGAAGCGAAGTTGGACCAATTGCTGGCCGATCTGGCGATTCATGGGTTGGATTTGGTCATCGCCGATACCCCCGCTCCTCCCTCGATCAAGGTGCAGACGTATAACCATTCCTTGGGAGAATCGGGCGTGACGTTTTTCGCGGCGCCCAAGTTGGCCGCTCGATACCGGCGCCACTTCCCCCGCTCCATGAACGGCGCACCGGTCCTTCTGCCGACCTCCAATACCATGTTCCGAATGTCGCTGAACGACTGGATGGCACGCCATGAATTTCATCCCACCATCATTGCGGAGTTCGAAGATAGCGCCACGTTAAAAGCCTTTGGGCAGGAGGGACATGGGTTATTCCCGGGCTCAACGGCCATGGAAAAAGAAATTTGCCGGCAGTATCAAGTGCGAGTGGTGGGACGCGTGGACGCCGTCAAACAGAGGTTCTATGCCATCACCGCAGAGCGGCGTTTGAAGCATCCGTCCGTCGTGGCCCTCTTTAATGCAGCCCGCCGCGAAATATTGACATGAACGGCGTAGCAACGTGCAGCAGCCATTCCGGCCTACTTTCTCAATGTCCGGACATAGGTCAGTACATCCTTCGTCTGCTGCTCCGAAAGACGCCATTTCCACGCCGGCATCACTTTTTCGGGTCTTCCCTCATGAACGGTCTTCAGCAGATCCACGCTCAGCTTTCGTTGAGTCGAGGCGGAGGTTAGGTCTGCCACCTCGGCGCCTACGATCTTGAGACCATCCCCTTTGCCTCTAGGCCCATGGCATGTTGCGCAATGTTTACCGAACAGCTCTCGACCGGCTCTCGCGTCTCCGCCGGCCGTCACGTTTGGATCCGAGCTGATCTGATTGCGACCGTTCGCAGTCGAACTCTTCTCCTGCTCGCGTGCCGGCGTTGCCTCCGCAGCGTCCATAACATTTGGAGTCGCCAGGATGGCCAGAATGAAAACCGTCCAAGAGATGGAGCTCACACGTCGGAGCATCGTCGCCGGAACATTCTTGGATGCTGCCATGGTTCTCCTCTCATCTAATGTTCAGTTTATTATACGCATCAAGCGCCGTGAAAGTGTGGCGGTTATCGCGACGAAGGAGACGTCGATGTTACCAGGATCATAGAAAAATTTTCTGAGCAAGTCACTGCCTTGACGAAACGGCCGCAGTGGTCGTCAAGACCACTGTGGCCGAGTGTAATCGTTTTGTCACCCTCCCGCCCGGCGCTGAAGAGACGAGTTCCGATCGCGTTCCATCAGCTGCGGCTTGCGCGGCATCATGGTCGAATGATTCACCGGCACCGCCAGAACCGTCCTTGGATGCTCCTTCTCTGAACACGCCCCATCTGCTGAGTGTGGCCCGCACCCGTGGAAAGTTCTCAAAATCGGGGTCGGCCCGCACGGAATCGACATGCATGATCGTAAGGTCGCTCTTCATGTCGAGGCCGAGCTTCAGCGCGTGACCGAACGCCGCCATGCTGCCCGGAGAAAAATCGGTCGGATGAAGAATATGTCGGATGTGCGTCAAGCCTGTACCGATAGGACCGATCATTTGATTCTCCTCATTACTTATCGAATGTCCAGTTGAACATCAACGCCCCACCGTCGGCGATATTCGCATGTTGGTGAACCTCATGATATGGCCTATGGCCGTCAAGCAAATGGGGGTCCGTATGGATGAAGCGGACGCCGTCACCCGTGGAGGCCTTCTCGGGCGCAGGAAGACCAAAGAATTGCGCTCCCCCGATGTGTAGAGAACTCGTCTTGTCGGACGGTTTCCGGGAATCCGTCAGACCGCGTTCCTTTTGAGGTCTCGTGCCCACTTCCGCCCGGGCCATATCAACAGCAAGCCCGACTACGGCGAACACCGTTAGAGCCGCGCATATCCCGATGGTCGCACCGCTTGCCGTTCCTCGGCGGGTTGCTCGGGTGATGGTCCGTGTGTTCATGGCGCCCTCCTTTCAGGTGCGATGCATGCCGTCAGGATCGAATGTAGCGGATGTCCTCATCATAGACAAATAGATAAACTTATATACAATTGATTTATAAATAGAATGATTTACCGCATCCCTCTCATGCCCGTCCGCCAGTATCATGCAACAGATCTCGGGGCAGAGTTCTGCTCTTCTGGTTCAATAGGGCAGCACACCATTCCACTATTGAAGCGTGATGACCTGAGGAAATTGACTCGTCCGCCGGTTCTTCCTATGATGACGGCATGGATCACCGCAGGGCCTGGAAACGGACCCATCATGAGCAACGAAGGCGGTTCCGTGAGTAATCGCGCGCTCGATCTAGGAGAGAAGGTACGCTCCCTCGTTCAAGGTGAATCCGGTTCGGAGGAAAGCTCCGTCGACGAGCTCGCGACCTCGACGAAGCTTCAATCCTGGAAGGCGGCGCAACTTCCAAAAGGATGGAGGTTCTCCTCACGCCTGCCGATTATCCTGTTCGTACTTTTCTTCCTCACCATCTTTTTCGTTCCTTGGACCCAGACTGTGACCGTCACCGGCCAGATGTCGGCCTATACTCCGTTCGAACGACCGCAGGATATCGAAGCCCAAATTACCGGCCGTATCAAAACATGGCACGTGTTCGAAGGAGATCAGGTCAAGAAGGGAGATCCGATTCTCGAGCTGGAGGACAACGACCCCAACTTCATGTCACCCGACTTACTGGCCTATTTGGATCAACGCAAAAAAGCGCTGGAGAAAACCCAACGTGCGGCATTGACTAGAGTAGATCAGCTGGACAAGCGCATCGTCGAGATGCGGAAGTTGGTGAAAGCCGCCGTACCGTCCGCTGAGGCTCGCGTGGTCGAGGCGGGAAACAAAGTCCGTGAAGCACATCAAAAGGTAGAGGCGGCCAAGATCGCCGCGATTACGGCGGCACTCAACGTGGAGCGGCACAAACAATTGGCCAAGAGAGGGTTGGTCTCCCAGCGAGAATTGGAATTGACGATCCAAGCAGATACCGCGAGTCAAGCCGAGCTCGAGGGGGCACAAGCCAATCTTCAAGCGGCCGAACAGGCGATGAAGTCCCTCGGCTTCGGACGGGACCAAGTCAGCGCGGAGATGTTACAGCGGCTCCTCGATGCGGAGGCGAGCCGTGATGCCTCGATGGCCGAAGCGGCCAGAGTCGGCGACCAGCTGGCCGATGTGTCACTCCGACTGTCAAATGCTGAGCAACGCATTCTGGCTGGTAAGATTACGGCTCCCATCGACGGGACCGTCGTCAAGATGGCCAAAGTCGGCGCCGGTGAAACCGTGCGTCAAGGAGATACTTTGATCCGTCTTTCACCCACCAGTACGGACAAGGCGATTGAGATGACCGCGGACGGCTTGGACGCCCCCTTACTGAATGTCGGTCGGAAGGTCAAGATTCTCTTCTATGGCATCCCCGCAATCCCTCTGCCGGCATGGCCTGAACTGATGGCCGGCACCTATTCCGGCGTGATTAAGGTCATTGATCAAGTCGACGACGGAAAGGGGAACTATCGTTTTTGGGTTGTTCCGGATCCGGATGATCACGACTGGCCGGAACAATCTCATGTGCGGCAGGGCACGAAAGCGATGGGATGGGTCGTCCTGAACCGAGTTCCTCTCTGGTATGAGATGTGGCGCAGATTTAACCTGTTCCCGCCTGATTACGAGGAACGGTCCCACACGATCCTCGACACGCTTTTGCCAAAGGCTGGGCGAGGCGGGAAATAATTCTCTATCCCAGGCCGATGCCGGTTCTCATAACGGCTTCAGTGATTTGCACGAAGCCGACGCGGTTTTCAGGGAGGCGACAAAGGAATCGGGCTGGCCGACTCACCGAGAGAGAGGCGGCGATCGACATAGGGGATTAGGTTCGGATCGTTCGAGACAAAAATGACGGTCCAGGATTCCTCTTTGGAGCAGAGTCGCCGCAGAATGGTATCCCGCAAGGTGGGCTGCATGTCATGAATCAAACCATCGAAGATAAGGAGCTTCGGCCGTCCTAGGATGGCGCGCGCGAGTAGAATGCGTAAGATATGCGTCGGTGCCGGGGTTCCTCCCAAGGCGCTGATGTCCGAGTTGAGCCCTGATGGAAGGGCCGCAATGACGTCCTGCAGATGAGTCAGCGAGAGCGCCCAACGGACATCTTCGTAGGAGACGTAGGGGCGTCTCCACACGATATTGTCCGCTATCGTTCCATCGATGAGCGACAGCTGCGCGTCAACCATGAAGCCACGGCACTGATTGACGACGCCCGGGGCAAGATCCCGAAGATCGACGTCATTGTAGGAAATGACCCCGCTCGTCGGCAACTCGAGGCCCGCCAACACTCTCGCGAGGGACATTCTCGCCGTCGTCGTCCTCGCGTAGATGGCGACTTTCTCGCCGGGCGCAACGTCCAAATTGAAATTGTCGAACACCGACGCGCCGTCGTGAATCAGTCCCACGCCTTTACACATCACCCGGATGCCGTGGGTCTTCGGGTCGGGGATGGTCACAGACGATGTCGGGGGGCGGTGGCGTTGATCGCTCGGCAACGCAAAGAATGCATTCAATTCCACCAAAGCCGTGAAGAAGAAATATACCTGCCCCACACTCTTGATCACCGCATCAAAGTTGACGAGGAGGCCCCCCACCACGACCTCGACCGCGACCAGTTGGCCGAGGGTGAGTTGATCGATGGACAGGAGCCAGCCGGCCAGGGCCAAGGCACCGCTGTGCGCGAGGGCCTGCCCGCCCACCGAAGCGATAAATTGGCGCAGCAGGACGGCGAAGCGGGCCCGTCGACGCTCGATGTACTTCTTCGCGAGTTCATCGGTCTTCTCCATGAGTAACGCGCGGCTGTCGGCCGCCTTGACGTGCAGTAGATTCTCCGAGATTTCTTGGATCCAGTGCAGCATGTCATACTTGGCATGAGACATTTCGACGGTGGCTCGCAGTCCTCCACGGGACAGGACGAAGAAAATGAAGGCTGACCCGATGAGCAGGACGAGATTAAAAAGAATGAAGTAGGGATGGTAGAAGACCAAAATCATCATCCCGATGACCCCACCCACCACCACGTTGATCAGATCCACGAGGAGCACAGACAGCGCACGCTGCATAAACGCCGTTTCCATGAAGGAATTGGAGATCTGTGGTTTGAACCCGCGAAATTGGACATGAGGAAGTTTCTGGGCCATCGCGAAGGCTGTCCTCACGAACAGTCGGCGCTGGAGCACTTCGACGGCGTAGTATTGCAATGTTTTGAATGCGCCGACGACCATCAGCACCATGACCATGATAATGGCCAGCGTGACGATCATGACCGGCTGAATCGCAAAAGAGAACGTATTGACCAGTTCTTGAACGGTCAGTGGGACGATGAGTGAGAAGAGTCCGACGACGAGCGAATACGTGACCACAAGACCAAGGATCGTGCGCTCAAGCCGGAGAAACTTCCCGAATAGCTTCAGGACTTCCAACAAATTAGGGTGCTTGCCAAGGACTTCTCCCATCCGTCATCTCCCTATGATCATCATATCGGGAGGCGTTCAAGCGGTTGTAGGACCTCTGCACTCGTCACTCGCAGTCACCAGCACGTCCGTAGACCTGCATGCTTGTTCTTAACCCCTCGCCTCAACGGTAACTCACTCGTATGGCCTCACTCGGACCCCTGGCCCACGCTCCGATAGCCCACTGATACTGAGCCAAGGCCTTGTAGTATTCGGCCTTCGCTCGAATGACCTGTTGTTCCGAGTCGATGGTATTGCGTTCTCGTAGGTTGACGAACAGCACGCTGCTCGTGCCGAGACTGAAGCGGTACCGCTCGCCCTCTTCCACAAGTGAGACCAACCGAAGCGCCTGTACCGCCTCTTCTATTCTTTCCTTCGCTCGCCCGATCGCGGAGAAGGCATTATCGACATCGACCAGGACTTGTTTTTCCCGGTACTGTTGCGCCAGCACGAGCCGTTCGGCCTGGCCCTGAGCCTGCAGCACTTCGCCTCGGCTGCGGCGTTGCATCAGCGGAATTCTCAGTTCCACGCCGAATCGGTATCCCAACCCGAGCACGAATTTTTCGGGAGAACGGGCCGGTGCTGCCTCAAGATCCAGGCTCGGAAGGAGGTTGTTCTTCGCCAATGCGAGATCGATGTTGTTGATCTTCGCCTCAACTTCCAGTTCTTTGACCTCCGGCCGTTCTTTCATCGCAGTAAGCTTGTGCGCCAGGATGTCTTCACGAGTCGGCATCCGTGCCGTCGCCGGAAATTCCGGGATGCGATCGATCGGTGGAATCGTCGGAGAGCCATTTTCCCACAGAAACATTGAGAGCTTGAACTGCTCCTGCTCAAGCAGTCGCCGGGCGGCGATGGCGACTTCCCGTCGGCGGTGCACCTCGTGGCCTGCTTCCGTCACGTCGATGGGGGCGACTGCACCGGCTTTGGCGCGTTCATCCACTTGCGTATAGCGTTCTTCGGCGACCGCAAGGGCTCGCGTCTGAACGTCGAGCAGCTTGGCGGCCGACACCCACTCCCAGAATTGATGGGCCGCCGCCAAAAAAAGACCTTGCCTGGTTTGAGCGATCTTGATTTCCGCGAGAGGATCGGCCAGTTCCGATCGCTGAAGTTCTGCGCGTTCAGGGTTGACCATCAGCCCTCGCAGCAGAGGAAGGTAACCCCCAAGGATGAGTTGCTGATTGTTGCTCCCGAACGAGAGGTCAGGAATTCTTGCGTCGCCGATCGCTTGACGGAACCCGGCGCTGCCTCGAAAGCCCGAAGGATGAAGCGCTTCAACCAGCGTGTCGTTAAAACCTACCGTCTGCGTCCCGCTGCCTGGGTCGTTTCTCGGAATAAACCGTTCAAGCTCCATGTCATTCACGAGAATCGGCTCAAACGCGCCCAGCGCCTTCAGCATCTTCCCGCGCGCGATCGTTCTTTCCGCTCCGGCGCCTCGCAGGAGCGGATGAGTCCGATCGATTCTCGAGTGGAGTTCATCAAGACTAAACGGGATAGGCGGGAGTGGCTTTGTCCCGGACATTCCATCGGACTGACCCGCATAGATGCACAGGGGCACCATGAATAGGTAACTAAACACCAACGATAGAATTTTCATGGTCACGCTCCTTCCTCTTCAATAATTTCAGCGCGCACGAACGTTCCAGAGGCCGACGCCGCATTGATCATACCTGGTGATCGGACGAATTACAGCGATGTTGTTGAGACTGAGGCTGCTGCGCAGGCCGCTTGCTTGGTGCGGCGTGGGATCGTGACCTCTATGCACGACGCAAACGACGTGATGGGGCTTCATCGGCCCTATGTCTTCATCGTTCATGAACGATAGGGTCTTCTCACTTGGGTGACTCATCTATGCATAGATGGCTTCAACGGTGATCATTTACCATGGAGATCGTCTTCCGTCAGCGCAGTTGGTCTTGTGTTGGAACGCTGAGGGTGCCGGGTAAGGCTTCAGTTTCACGCGAAGCCGATATGTTTCGACGTATGGCCGGAGCCTCCGCTCATAAACGACGCGAAAAAGCTTCCATGCCCCGTCGAATTACTGTACCGGCACCGCCGTTGATATGGCCGTGGCAATCATGCTGTATAACGGAATGCCGATCGTGACGTTGTAAGAATGTCAAGCCAAGAGAAGCCGCCAATCCCAGCGTCTGACTCGCCTCAGGAACGGCGAGCCGCCGTAGTGCTCATGAACCGTTTATGGGAACCTGAGGAGAGGTTGATCCGCTCCTCAGGTGAATCCAAGACCCATCAGCGGTTCATCGGTTCCGTGTATGGGTGCACATACTCCACGATGATTTTCCCGTCTTCGGCTACGACCGGCTTGTTTCCTCCGGTCGACCTGAGCGGGATGAGGAGATACGCGTTCCCTTTTGAATCCACGACCTCCAAATGCGACACTTCCTCGTCCAGATCCTTTACGTTCACGTTCTTTTGTGCCGTGGGCTTGGCCTTCAGTGCCACGCTGCCTGCGCCCATAGGCGGCTGGTCGGCTGCGTAGACGCTCGATACGAACAGGACAGCTGCGGCGATCACGGATAGGACTCCGGCTCTCGATAGACCTTCAACGTTCATGGCGCCCTCCTTATGGTTTTGAGTAGTCGGTACCTTCGCATGATCAACAATATAAGGACGAACCACTCATAGACAAATAGATAAATAGACAATGTTTAATTTATAAAATGCATGTACTATCGGCCCCATGATCTTATGCGGATGTTTATGGTGTGACGTTGAGGCGCGATGTGTCTCCCGCCCAGCTCTGCATGGCAACGGTGTGAAGACGGAGTTGAGAACGACGATGTCTGGCTGTCTGGGCTGGGGTTCTCACGCCTGTTGTTCTTCGCGGCATGGCCTCGATGTCACATTGCCTGTGAAGGCATTCTCGGCGGAGAAGGTTGGTGGATGAAACGGGTGATTTCTGCCGGCTTCGGAAGTCCTAGCAGCTGGTTGTGGAACTCGATCGATATCAAATATCCGGCCGTACGTGCTCAAGACCGAATAAATTCAGGATCCTCAAAAAGGCTGTCCAGGCGCCGGAGCGGTAACCTGTCAGCTCTCCAGCGTCGCGACTTTTGGATCATCATCCGTCAAGACCGTCATTGGTTACGTCCTGTAAAAATCCAGAGGACGCTCAGTCTTAGTCGAGGTGATGAGCGTTCAAGAGAACGCTCATCACCTCGCTGAAGAAGGAATCAGTAGGCCTTGCTGAAACCGGCCTCGCCGTCGTAGTTCCACAGCTTCTGTGCAGCGGACCACTCCCATTTTTTGCTGAGCTGGACCAGGAACTCGCTGACATCTGCGTCCTTGATGTCCTTCGTAGCCGTAAAGCGGCACCGGTACCAATTGACCAGTAAGAGATCCGGACTGACGAATCCCGGCCATACCTTGGTGCCGCGGTTGGAAATAAAATCGCATTTAAAGGGGCCGAACTCACCGTCGGTGAACCGAGGGATGCCCTTGTCCGTGATGATATACAGGTCAGCCCCCACCAGCTTGATGTCTTTCTTCTTCTTCGTCGCGATCGCGGTTTGCGTGTATGTCGGCATCGGTATCCTCCCTTACTTCCTCGCCGCGTTCATCTTATCGATGATCGCCTGCGCATATTCGTCGGTTTTGGCGGTGCCGCCCACGTCGTAGGTCACTTTCTTGCCCTCCGCCAGGACCTCGTACATCGCCTTCTCGATCCGGTCAGCCGCCGCCTTCTCATTCAGCCATCGGAGCATCATCACGCCGGAGATCAGCACGGCGGAAGGATTCACCTTCTTCATGCCGGCGTATTTCGGGGCCGAACCATGGACGGCTTCGAAAATGGCGCAGTTGTCCCCGACATTGGCACCGGGGGCAAATCCAAGGCCGCCCATCAGACCGGCACAGAGGTCAGTCAGAATGTCGCCATAGAGATTGGGCAGCACCAGGCAGTCGAACTGGCCAGGATTACGCACAAGCTGCATGGAGCAGTTGTCGACGATGATGTCCCCGGTTTCCAGGTCCGGATACTTTTTGGCGGCTTCACGGAATGCTTCCAGGAACAAACCATCCGTCATCTTCATGATGTTGGCCTTGTGGACGCAGAAGACCTTCTTCCGCCCATTCTCCCGCGCCCAGTTCAACGCGAAGTCGGCGATACGGTAGGAGCCCGGCCACGTGATGACTTTCAAACACTGCGCCACTTCATCCGACACCATGTGTTCGATGGCGGCATAGGAATCTTCGGTGTTTTCGCGGAAATTGATGATGTCCAGCTTGTCCCAGGGCCGCTTCAAGGCAGGGATCAGACGCACCGGGCGCACGTTCGCATAGAGGTCGAACACCTTGCGTAGCGTGACGTTGGCGCTCTTGTGGCCGGTCCCGATCGGCGTGGTGGTCGGGCCCTTCAGCGCCACTTTGTTTTTGGCGATGTTTTGAATCGTCTTATCCGGCAGCAACGTGCCGTATTTCTCCAAACAGTCCAGACCGATCTCTTCGTATTCCCATGCGATATCGACACCGCTGGCATCGATCACCATACGCACCGCTTCGCAGATCTCCGGGCCGGTGCCTTCCCCCGGAATCATCGTCACGACATGTTTAGCCATCCTGAACCTCCCTTAAGCAGCAAGGGCGATCGGACCATCCGTTCCCCTTCGTGCGCGGAGGACGGTGCAAATCAGATTCCACGCGACACCGATGTGAATAGGGATTAATAAATGCCAGCGAATATGACGCATCGGTGCCGATCATATTTTCATGCCGCATCGAAGCCTGTGCACCGATACTCTCTCCGCACAGGGGACCGTGCGCAGGCGCTCATTCAGCTGGCTCTTAGGCTCTATTGCCGGACAGTACAAGGCAGAAAAGGGTGGAACACCAGACCGGGGAAGCCTTACATGTGCCCGAGCTTGCGGAGTGTCTCCATTCCCCGTCCTTCATCCTGCGCGCGACCGCTCCGCTCAGCGATCGTGGTGACGCGAAGCTCGGAGATGATTTGAGGAATCGTGGAGGCACATGACGACACGGTTCCGGTGCACGGCACGCACCCCAGGCTGCGATACCGGGTGCCATTGCCCTGATCGAAATAGAGGGGTGGGAGGGGAATCTGTTCGAACTCGAGGTACTCCCAAATATTGAGCTCCGTCCAGTCCAACAGGGGATGGACGCGGACATGAGCTCCCGCCGGAAATGTCGTATTGAATTGGTCCCAGAGTTCGGGCGGTTGATCCCGAAAATCCCACTCGCCATGCTTGTCGCGCAGGGAAAAGTACCGCTCCTTTGCGCGGGTGCCTTCCTCATCGGCGCGAATCCCGAGAATGATGGCGGTCCATTTGTGTCTCGCAATGGTTTGTTTTAGGGCGTCGATCTTCATGGCGGTACAACAGGTGATACGCCCTTGTTGGGGACCCATGCCGGCCGCCAGCGCCTCGCTGTTTTGGCCCACAACCAGATCAAGCCGCCATTCCCGGCACAGCCGATCGCGATACTCGATCAGCTCCGGCATTTCGTAACCGGTATCGATATGAACCAGCGGAAACGGCACATGCCCAAAGAACGCTTTCCGGGCCAACCACAACAGCACGGTCGAATCCTTACCCATGGACCACAGCATCGCGAGGTCATCGAAATGCTTATACGCCTCGCGCAGGATGTAGACGCTCTGATCTTCGAGTGCCCTGAGATGTTTCATGGCCGTTTACCGATCCTGCGTCTGTCCCGATTCAAGCTGAGGAGGCCGACACGACTTCCTACCATGCAATTATGCAATCAGCGGTCCAACCTTGAAACCAATGTAAACGAGCTGGATGGCTCTAAAACCACATGTCGAAGGCGATGATGAGATATTGCAACCGTGCGCATGTGTATGGGCGCACCTTGTGCCGTGCATCCATGCTCTTTGCAGGAAGTAGCCGGTGCATCTGAAGTCAATCAGCGAGGTAGGGAGTCGCCTAGGGCGCGTAACGGCTAAAAGGCTATGAGTCAGGAGTCCGGCTTGCGTCGGCGATCGAGCTTCCAACGCGTGATACCCAGATGCTTGGCAGCAAGGGACTTGTTTCCTTCGGAACGCCGTAAGACCTCGTTGATGATGCGGTCTTCGAGTTCAGACAAGGACTCGCCGAGACGGAACGCGATGTGGATCCGGGCTGGATCCGTACCGTCCGCAGACGGCACGGCAGCATGGGCCGAGTCGCTGACCGAGGATACAAGATCGCCTCGCATGTCGGAAGGGAAATGCCCCGACTCCAGCGTATCGCCGGGGCAGAAGAGAACCGCCCGTTCCATGAGATTGCCGAGTTCCCGGACGTTGCCGGGGAAATGGTATTGCAACAGAGCCGCGCGCGCGCTGTCGCCCAGATGACGAACCGGCTTTCTCAGTGAAAGCGCCGAGCGGGCTAAGAATTGCTCGGCGAGGGGTATGATGTCTTCGCGCCGCTCCCGCAGGGGCGGGATCATGAGAGTTACCACGTTCAGCCGGAAATAGAGATCTTCACGAAACTCGCCTTTGGTCACGGCGTCTTTCAGATTGCGGTTCGTGGCGGCCATAAAGCGGACGTCCAACGGAATCATTGTCGACCCCCCCACCCGCCTGAACGCACGTTCCTCGATGACCCGCAGCAGCTTCGCTTGCAAGGGGAGAGGAAGGTCGCCGATCTCATCGAACAGAACGGTTCCTCCCTCCGCCAGCTCCATCAATCCGGTTTTGCGGCCTGACGCGCCCGTAAATGAGCCTTTCTCGTGCCCGAACAGTTCGCTTTCGAAGAGGTCTCGTGGAATCGACGGGCAGTCGACCTCGATGCAAGGCTTGTGGGCCCTGGCGCCGTTATAGTGGATCACGCGCCCCATATATTGTTTGCCGGTACCGGTCTCGCCTTGGAGCAGCACGGTGACACGATCGTTCTTGGCGAGCTCATGAACCTGTTGCATGAAGGCCCGAGTCGCCGGACTCTTGGCGATGACGCGGTCGAGGGCGTAGCGCACGGCATCCTGCCCGCTCTGCAAATGAACCTGTCGTTGCAGGGTGAGCAGTTGGATCGCCCTGGTCAACGCATGCTGCAGATCTTCCATGTCGATGGATTTGGCGACGAAGTCGAACGCGCCCAGCTTCGTCGCTTCGACGGCGTCCTTCACGGTGCCTCTGGCGGTCAATAGGATGACCAATAGGTGAGGGGAGGTCTGCCTGACGCGGGCGAGAACGTCCAGCCCGGACAGATTCGGCATCACAAGGTCGAGCACGAGAATATCCGGTTCGAAAGATTTCAACAGGGACAGACATTCTTCGCCGGACCCGGCCGTCCGCACGGCGTACCCTTGATCGGTGAGACGCAAGGCGAACGCTTCACGGACGGATTCTTCGTCTTCCACCAACAGAAGTTGCCACGTCATGCTATGTCTCTCGTGTCAGGGGCAGCCACACTTCCACGATCGCTCCATGACCCGGAGGGCTGCTGATCGCCAATTGTCCGCCGTGGCGCTCGACGATGTCATGAGTGATCGTCAAACCGAGGCCGACTCCCTTGGCCTTCCCATTTGTGAAAAACGGTTCGAAGATTCGCTGCAGGTCGTCCGGATCGATTCCTTTGCCCGTGTCGGAAAACGTCACCGAGACGCCCGACGCTTGTTTGGCCGCCGGCGCAGCGGTGATCGTCAACTCCCCGCCGTTCGGCATGGCATCGATCGCATTCATCGAGATGTTGAGAAAAGCTTGCTGCAAGTGCGCGCGGGACGCTTCCACCGGAGGAACCTCGGGAATGATCGTTTTCACGGCAATCCGCTGTTTGCTCAAGTTGGGCCTCAGCAGCGTCAACATATCGTCGATAAGGGTCGAAAGATTGCAGGGCTGGAGGTCGAATGGGCGCGGTCGCAGCTGGCCCAAATGTGACTCCAACAGTTCGTCGATGCGGGACGCCTCGCGCGCGATCAGCGCGCATCGGTCTCTAGCGGTGCGGGGCAATTCCTCTTGTTCCGCGAGGTGAGTCGCCAGACTGCCGAGCCCGATCAGCGGATTGCGGACCTCGTGGAGAATACCGCCGGCCAGTTGCCCCGCCAATTTGACCTGTTCGGCGTGGCGCAATGCTTCCAGCATCTGCTCGCGTTCGCTGAGGTCCGTCAGAATCGCCAAATAGAATTGCGTAGTCCCGTCGCGGTCCTTGACGGGGCTGACGCTTTCCCAGACCAAGAATTCCGATCCATCCTTCCGACGATTGACAAAACGATCCACAAACGCCAGTCCGGAGCGGATCGCTTGCCAGAGCCGTTCGTAGAAGTCCGGGGAATGCTTGCCGGACTTCAAGATCGACGGACGCTTGCCGAGTGCCTCCTCTCGTGTCCAACCCGTCATGCGCTCGAGTGCCGGATTCCACTCCAGAATGAAGCCTTGGGTATCCGTCAGCATGATTCCATCCCGCGCAAACATGAACAGCCGATGATAGAGATCGCGCTGAGTATCGGCACGCCGCCGCCGTTCCAGCACGGTCGCCACAGTGTTGGCGACCGTACAGAGAAATTCCAGTTCTTTGACCGTGAAATCTCGAATCGATTTGGAATGGGCCGTCATGGCTCCATAGACGCGGTCCTCGACCAGCATCGGCACGCACATGCCGGCGATGCCGCCATGCTCCGTCAAGAGTTTTGAGGGTGTGAAGCGGGTTTCCTTGCGCAAGTCCCGTACGACCACGGGGAGCCGTTCACGGATCGCGTAGCCGGCTTGTGAATGCGTGCCGCCTTCGACGGTCAATTTGCCGATCAGTTCGGGTTCAAGACCGATGCCTGCTACGACGGCGAGGTGATCATCTGATTCCCGCTGGACGAGAATCTTGCACAGCTCGACGTCCAGTGCGTCAGCGGTATGCTTCACCGCCTCACCCATCAATTCTTGCGCCGGGGCATCGCTGACGGCGAGCGTTCCGATACGGGCCAGCACGGACTGGAAGCGGGCGATCTGCGCAGCTTCTTGAACCAGCTCCGTATGCTCGGTGACGTCTTGCAGGACCAACAGCACGCCGGTTGCCCCATGATAGGGGACGACGTTGAAGCGGCACTCATAGACGAGCGGTTGCCCCTCGCGATCGGCCAGTCGATAGGTCTTGCTGCCTCTGGTGCCCAGGGTCTCCTCGTTCCAGGCCATTGCATCGGAAAACAGTTGAGATCGTAGCGTCTTGATGTCGGATGTCGGCCCTGTCAGCGCAGCCGGCGCTTCCACCAATTCGCAGAACTGCGCATTTTCAAAAACCAAAATCCCCTTGGCGATAAAACAGAGCCCGCCTTCCAGACAGTCGCTCACCCACGCCAGCACTTCGGCAGCGGCAACGGGCGGTTTAGCTTGAGCAGGACTCTTTGAAGGAGTGCCGCGTATGGTGCGATTTTTCACGGGTGGCCTCTGTCTATGACTTACCTCGTAAGAGTGGTGGTATTATAGCCAGCCTGGAGCGACATCGTCGAGTGAGCCGCGGGAGGGGTAGAGGTTACAATACGGCGGAATCCGGCTCCGACAATGTACAGTTTACCCGCGACACGGTTGCGGTCCAGAACGCCCGACTGGTGTGCGGTTGACGCTTACATCTGCAGGATTAGGCATGTTTGCGGGGATGGTGGTCGAATGCCACATTGAAGAAGGCGACATTGGGATGCTGGAATTCCAGTCGTCTCTCGCGAAGCGGGAAATTGCGATCGCCGATGGCCAGAAGTTGCCGCTTATTGAGAAACAGGTTGCGCTTGTCATAAGTCGACCATTCAAATTCCCTGGTCATGGCCAACGCGTCGACCGGACAGGCCTGCACGCACATGCCGCAAAATAAGCAGCGAGTCATATCCATATAATATTCTTTGGCATAGCGTTTGACCGGCTCTCCAGGGACTTCCGCGCTGATGACAGAGATGACACGGCTGGGACAGGCGGCTTCGCAGAGATCGCAACCTACGCATTTCTCAATCCCATCATCGTACCGGAGTAACGCCAACATGCCCCGGTAGTTGTCCGGCAAGGCACGCTTCTCATGAGGATATTGAATGGTGATGGGCCGATAACGAAGGAGGTGCATCAAGGTAGCCTTCATGCCGACCGCGATCTCGTAGAAGGTGATGGTCTTCAGCCATTCAACCAATTTGGAGGTGGGCTTGGCGCGACGGCCTCCGATGGGAATCATCACTGGTGTGGGTGTAGACATAAACGGAGTCTCATCGTTGCGGGAGGCCTTCATTGAACGGCTTGTCCCTCTTGTCGAACCGCTTTTTCAGCTCACCGGCGGGAGTGAAGGTCTGGGATCATCAAGCACTCCTTTCTCCTGAGGAAGCCTCATGCGCTAAACGAGCTTCCACAGCCGCATGTCGTCTTGGCTTGCGGGTTTTTGATCGAGAAGCCAGATCCCTGCACGCTGTCCAAATACTCGACCTCGGCTCCTTGAAATAAGACAATGATGACTGGCCAGATCATCGATAGAGCACCGATAACTAGGACGAGCGTTATCGCGTCTAATGTATATTGGAATGGGCTCTTAACTGTGATCATCAGACCCTCTAGACCCTCTCCGGTTTGCTCTCGACTGGATCACACAAGTAATTGCTTGGGCGCAGGTGTTGTCTAGGGTAAAACCCCGTCCACGTGTGCCCTTCACAAAGCGAATCGGCAGTTTAACCTCGAACTCCGCTCCAGACCTTTTCAGGATGAATCTCCTTGTCTGGATTGAGCTGTTTTGCCCGTTCAAGTAGAACTTCTTTCGATTCAGGGTAGGCCGGATCCGAAATACAACAATTGTCTACCGGACATACCGCAGCGCATTGCGGCTCGTCGAAATGGCCGACACACTCCGTGCAGCGGTCGTGTGTGATGACATAAATACTGTCACCGATGCCTTGTCCGTCGCCCACGTGATGGCCCTTCGCTTCCGCGTCGCTGCGTGTTTCAAAAATGGCTTCGTTGGGGCATTCCGGTAGACAGGCTCCGCAAGAAATGCATTCGTCCGTGATTAAAAGCGCCATGAGACAGTCTCCTTAACTTTTTCAACCGGCGAATCAATTGCCTCTTTCAACGAACGTTCACGAGATGGCGGACCGCGAGGGGGAGCCTGGCTCGATCTACCATCGGTTCCGGGGGTGAACTCCTATGCTTCAGAATCACCGGATCAAGCACCTCGCCGCAGATCAAGCAACGCCAAGCCACGAATCGGCACTGCCCGGTCTCGTCCTGAATATCGAGGTAATCGTCTTGCATCATGTATCCGTTGCAGCGAGGACAGTTCATCGGGTCCACTCCATATCGAATATCGACATTGGTATGGTGAGGGTTACACGATTGTTGTGTGCTCCGATACCGGCGACCGGCTCGCGGTGTTCTTCTGCTGAAAGTCCGTCAATGCCGCCTTGATGGCATCTTCCGCCAGGACAGAGCAGTGAATCTTGACCGGAGGCAGGTTCAGTTCCTGCACGATATCTGTGTTCTTGATTTTGGCGGCGTCTGCAAGCGTTTTCCCCTTGAGCCATTCCGTCGCCAAACTCGAACTGGCGATGGCCGAGCCACAGCCGAACGTTTTGAACTTCGCATCGACGATCGTATCGTCCTGCACCTTAATCTGAAGCTTCATCACGTCGCCGCACTCCGGCGCGCCGACCATGCCGGTGCCGACCCGGGGATCCTCTTTCGGGAAACTCCCCATGTTGCGCGGATGATTGAAATGATCCACGACCTTGTCGCTGTACGCCATGGTGCCGTCCTCCCTTGGTTACTCTGAGACTGGTGTGTTCGTTGTTCAGTGCCACAGAATCCGACCTTCCGCTTGAGCAACTCGTTCCATAAGTTTCAGGCCGAGCCGAATGAGTCCTGCTTCATCGACGAGGTGCACCAATCGGTTAAAGTCGAGCGCCTCGTCATCCTCTGTGCCGGCTCCTTCCGTGAATGGGATCGGCAAGAGAGAATTGCCTATTTGCATAGATACGTCCCTTTAGACGGGATTAAAACGCACAAACCGGCTGATATCGATCTAGTGCAGATCGAGTGCCAGCGACGTCCATGAAAACAGAATCCAAAACGTTATGATTTACTTGGGGTTTTTATAGATACAGGGAGGGAATCGAAGTGGTTGTGTTTCAAAATGAATATTAATTTTATAACACACTAGTTATCAATCAGTTATGAGTGTCAATTTGAATAAGGCCTGACCGTTTTGATCCGGATGAACGGAGTAACTTGTAGTGCTTGATTCGCCTGAGCAGGGTCGATCGACTGAGTCCTAGTATTTTGCAAGTACGCCTGTAGTCCCAGTCCGTTCGTTCAAGCGCCTGCACAATGGCTTCTTGTTCCAGGGCGGCAAGCGTCGTCCCCCTCGTTTCATCACTTTCACTCGGCCACCTTTCTTGGCGGGACCGATCCGACAACAGGTATTCGGGAAGGTGTTCGGATCGGATAGTGTGATCCGGGCATCGAATGAACGCATGTTCGAGAATATTCTCCAATTCCCGTACGTTGCCCGGGTATCGGTGAGTTTCCAGGAGTTTCAGGGTCGGGCCGTCGATTTGCCTGACGTTCTTTCCCATCGTCCGATTGAGCCGTGCGATCGAATGTTCGATGAGCGGCAGCAGGTCCTCCTTCCGGTCACGGAGAGGTGGGACGCGAATGGGGAACACCTGTAATCGATAGTAGAGATCGTCCCGGAATCTACTTTGTTCAACAGCCGCGGCTAGATTCTTATTCGTTGCGGCGACTACCCGCACATCCACTTTCACGGTCTTATTCCCCCCGACTTTTTCGAACTCCGATTCTTGAAGCACCCTCAAGAGCTTGACCTGTGCCAAAGGAGTCACGTCGGCAATTTCGTCCAGAAAGATGGTTCCCTTGTGGGCCATCTCGAATCTTCCCAGACGGTCGGTAATCGCCCCGGTGAAGGCTCCCTTGACATGGCCGAACAATTCACTTTCCAGCACACCTTCAGCCAAGGCGGCACAGTTGACGGCGACGAACGGATAGTCCCGCCTGGGACTCAACCGATGGATCTCCCTGGCGATCAATTCCTTTCCCGTACCGCTCTCTCCCTCGATCAGTACGGTAGCTTTCGCATTGGCCACCTGGGGCAGGAGGTCCAGGATTCCCTGCAAGGCCTTACTCCGTGCCACGAGAGGACCGCGCGACCTGTTAGTGGTTTGTTGCTCGAGCTTCGCCTTGAGCTCGTTGATTTGGCTCAGGTCGCGATAGGTTTCGACTATTCCGATCAAATTTCCGCCGTCATCGCGGAGTAAATCCGTGTTGAGGCTCACCGGAATCTTGCGGCCGTCCTTGTTCTGGATGACCGTTTCGTAGTTCCTGACCTTCTCCCGGTTACGAATGGCACGCTCCAAGATGCAGTCCTGAGTCGAGCAAATGGAACCTTGGACCGCCAGATGGCAGCTAGGCAGTTGTTCTAAGGGCTCGCCCTCCTCGTATCCCAGCAACTCCCGCATCGCCCGGTTCATATAACGGATTTTCATGTCCAAGCCGATCGTCACAACTCCGTCCCCGATGCAGTCGAGCAGCGCGGCCTCTTCGCAACGTGTCTTTTGATCGAGTGGTGTCATGTGCGCAGGACCATTCTAATCCCCAGCCTTGTTCATTAGTCAAGCTGTGAGCGAGGCAAGGCTGTGTGGCGGCGGACGGCCCGCCTTCACCTGCCGATTCATCCATTGCGGACCTGTTCTTCTCAATTCGATCGCCCGAGCGAAGGCTGCGCCTCACCCGCGCGACCCCGGCCAGGGCAGAGAACGTGTTATTGATGATGTTCGTGATGACAGCGAGAATCGCAAGGCCGACAGGATGAGCGTCAGCCACTGCCTCGGTTCTATTCCATTTCCCTTCGAGAACGAAGGTGAGAGGTTTTAGCCCGCATGATTCATGAACGCTTCTACTGCAACCGCCGAGACGCCGCTGCGACAAGCCTGGCCGCGGTTCTGCGGCCAGGCGGGCAGGCTCGCCCCTCACGACCTCAACATACTGTTTCAAGTATGCTTCGGCCTCTCGGGGCTCCGCGTGCCCATCTCGCCTGGCGTCTCGTCGGTTTCGTTACGAACCGTCATGAATCATGCGGGCTAGCGCGCCGGCGCCTCGGCTGGTTGTGCAACAGAAGACGTTGTGACCGGCGGATTGCCGCGTTTGGGGCCGGGGTGCCAGTCCATGACCGCGAGCAGCACCAAGAAGCTGATGACATACGCGACCGCGATATGCCAGCCGTGATACACCCAGCGACCGACGTTCTTCGCATCCGGATACATGTTGGACAACGCCACGCCGGCTGACGAGCCGAACCAGATCATCGAGCCGCCGAACCCCACCGTGTAGGCGAGCATGCCCCAGTCATAGCCGCCTTGTTTCAGCGCGAGCGCGGTGAGCGGGATATTGTCGAACACCGCGGAGATGAAACCGAGCCCCATGGCCGATTGCCAGGAGGCGACCGGCAATTTTTCCACCGGCATCAGTGAGGCGCAGGTGACCAGGGCGAGCAGAAAAATCGTCCCTTTGGTCGCGCCGGGTAACAGACTCCAATCCGGCTTGCGTACCGGCGTCGAGACCAGGATCGCCAGCGCCACGGCCACGCCGATGAATGGGAACTGATCAGCGATCTCGGAGTGTGCCAAGTTGATGTACACGTTGGTGGAAATTGCCGCCACCAAAATGAACGCCACGATACCGACGCGGCCCCAGTCCACATACGCACCACCGGGTTCGTAGGCTATCAATGGCGAATACTTGTTCTGCTGCAACGCGGCCGGAATCCCGAACAGGACCAGTGCGACCACCGCGGCGACATAGGCGTGGATTACGTCGACCGGGCTCACGCCGTCGATCCACATCATCGTGGTCGTGGTGTCGCCCACCACGCTGCCAGAACCGCCCGCATTGGAGGCGGCGACGATCGCGGCGAGGTACCCGATGTGGACCTTGCCGCGAAAGACGGTGTGCGCCATGGCGCCCCCGATCATCGCCGCGGCGATGTTGTCGAGAAACGAGGACAGCACGAACACCATGGCGAGGAGCGCGAACGCACCTTTCGCTTGTCCCGGCAGGTACTTCGGCAGTACCGCGGGGACATGGCTGTCCTCGAAATGCTTGGACAGCAACGCAAAGCCCAGCAACAGGCACAGCAGATTGGAAAGAATGACCCACTCATGGGCCAGGTGGCTGACCAAGCCTGGCACGCCATCGCCGGTCTTAAATCCGGTGAAGGCCAATTTGTACAACGCGATTGTTCCGAGTCCGGTAAGCGCCACCTGCAGTGTGTGGTGGTGGAACAGCGCGACACCGAGCAGCGTGAGGCCGAACAGGATGAAATCGAACGGGATGCCCAACGCGGTAGGTGGGTCGGTCGCTGCGACAGCGAACGACGGGGCGAACCATAGAGCGAACGTGGCTCCGGCGATGCCCAGCCGAGGACCGATGCCGTCGCTCGACGACGGAATCTTCTGCTCTTCAAGGCGCATGACGCTACTCCTGCTTCCCATTCATCATAGCGATGCCCAGGAGCGAGCCCGCTACCATCGCAAAGCGGTCGTCGTGCAAGCGCCCGATCAGGCGACTGTCGACGAGAAGTGTGTTGAATGTCTGGGGCATGGAATGGCGGTTGGGATCCGATCCCCCATCGTTAGCTGAGAGAACGATTGTTCGTTTTACGGTGGATCGGGAATTGTCGGACGGGGATCGTCAGTGTCCCGCCGAATGAGAGATCCAGCGGTCGTGGTTCGAAGTGACAACCGGACGACCCAGATACACCGAAAATCCAAACGAAACCAGAAGCTACACAGGCAGGTGAGTAAAAATCAAGGCAAACTTTCCGTGGAACACCGTCGAAGACAACGCAGTGAGAACTTCTGACATGCGTTTCAGTGGTGGTGATGCAAGTGGGATATCACTATCGCCCGGTTTTCCGTTCAAGGGGCGCGATTAGCTTGAAATGTTGCGTTAAAACCCGAGTCATTTGACCAGCGTGACGGGGACTTGGGCCAGATGGACGACCTTGGTGGTGACCGAGCCCATCACGAGCCCGGCAATACGCCCGAGTCCACGCGATCCCATGACAATTTCGCCGGCCCCAACTGCTTTGGCGCACTCCACAATCTTTTCGGCGGCATCGCCTTCCGCCGTACTGCTGGCGAACGCCACGCCCGACGAGCGCAGCACTTGCTCCGCCGGTTCGAGAATCTCGCGATTATGCTGCGCTGCCATTTCCGCCGCTTTCTTGTCGCCCACGTAGATCTGGATTTCGCCATAAACGCGTAGCGGGGAGTGAACAGTCACGAGATGCACGCGACCTTGTGGTTTTTCACGTGCTCGCTCAACGGCAAGATGTAGTGCGCGCATCGCGCTCTCCGAGCCGTCGACCGGAACCAAGATTGTGTTAAGCATAGCTGCCTCTTTCAAGCCAGTGGCGCACCAATTAAAGAAGATCGGTACATCTTATATCTCGTGGATTCAAGTAGCCCATGCATAAATCCACCGACGGCGTGGTTGTCCCGGCCCTCTTACAGCAGTTCTTTCCTCGGAGACTGCATACGGGCCAGACGTTCCGGACAAGGCTTGTCGCAGCCTGCATCGCACTCCAGACCAAGGCGTTCGAGACCGCCGCAACTACCGCCGATCGGACGGCGACCAACCAGGACTCCCACCGCCATCGCCAGGATGGCAATCCCCATGACAAGAAAGGTCACCAGGAAAATGGTCATGACAGCTCCTCCTTACGGTACCGATGGAAGGCGCAGCAGATGCGTTCCTCAAATTGTCCATCACGTTCAATGACGAAGAGGACGGGAAGACCGAGCCGTTCGGCTATAGCCATGCCACGCTCAGGCCCCAACACCTGAAACGCGGTGGCCCAAGCATCGGCTCGCATGCTGGTCTCCGCCAGCACGGTCACCGACACCAAATGATTATCGACCGGCCAGCCGGTTGCCGGATCGATGGTATGGGAATAGCGTCGCCCGGCGATTTCAAAAAAGTTCCGATAATTGCCCGAGGTGGCGAGGGCAATGTCGCTGAGTGCCAGCATCGTGTGCACCGAGCGTTCGCCCGGCAACGGTTTCTCAATCGCGATCCGCCAGGGTGTGTCGTGATTCTTGAGCCCACGGACGCGAATCTCGCCACCGATCTCAACCATGTAATGTTCAATGCCGTGCGCGGTCATGAGTTCAGCCACCCGGTCCACGCCGTACCCTTTGGCGATCCCGGAAAGGTCCAGAAAGACATCGGCGTGGTGTTTACGGATCGCTGATTGCGTCTCACTGAGTGTAATTTTATCAAGTCCGCTGCGCATGCGTGCGTCGGCGATGTCGCGTTCAAGCGGGATCCGGTCCGGATGAACCTCGGGGCCGAAGCCCCAGAGATTGACAAGGGGGCCGACCGTGATGTCGAACGCCCCTTCGCTCTGAGCGCCGATTTCGAGCGCGGCTTTGAGCACGGCATGGAGCGAAGCGGACGCGGGTACCCAGTCAGTGGTGCGCAGACGGTTCAAGCGCGACAGTTCCGATTCCGGGTCATAGGTGGACATGGTGTGATTGATCTCGGCCAGCAAGGCGTCCACTTCGATCTGCAGGGCTTTCAGCGAGGGACTATTCTGGGTGGGGCGGTATTTCACGTTGTAGGTGGTCCCCATGGTGCGACCACTCATGTGCAACTCCGCGACAGGCGGCTCAGGACGGAGCAGGCTGAATCCGGCGCCAGCAGCCAGCAGAGTTATCAAGGCTATCATCGCACGGGGGCGAGGAATGGAGGGAGGCATGGAGGTCATCCTCCGAAGTCGTCGAGCATGATATTTTCCCGCTCGACACCCAGATCCAACAGCATCTTGATCACGGCGGCATTCATCATCGGCGGTCCGCAGAGATAGTACTCACAGTCCTCGGGCGCCGGATGGGTCTTCAGATACTCATTATAGAGCACGCTATGGATGAAACCGGTGTAGCCGCTCCACTTGTCATCGGGGAGCGGGTCCGACAGGGCGACATGCCACTCGAAGTTGTCGTGCGCTGCGGCCAGCTTGTCAAAATCGTCGACATAGAACATCTCGCGTTTCGATCGAGCTCCGTACCAGAAGGACATCTTGCGTGTGGTCTTGAGGCGACTCAGCTGATCGAAAATGTGCGAGCGCATGGGCGCCATCCCGGCGCCGCCGCCGATGAACACCATCTCGTTGTTGGTGTCACGCGCAAAGAACTCGCCGAACGGCCCCGAGATGGTGACCTTGTCGCCCGGTTTCAGACCGAACAGGTAGGAGGACATTTTACCGGGCGGCACGTTTTGCGTGCGCGGTGGTGGCGTGGCAATGCGAATATTGAGCATAATGATGCCACGCTCCTCAGGGTAATTGGCCATGGAGTAGGCGCGCTCGAGAGGCTCATCGACCTTGGAAACGAGGTCCCAGAGGTTCAGCCGGTCCCAGTCGCTGCGAAATTTTTCTTCGATATCAAAATCCTTAAACGAGTGCTCATACGGAGGGCAGAAAATTTGGATGTATCCTCCGGCACGGAAATCGACGTATTCATCCTGGGGAAGCTCCAGGACCAGTTCTTTGATGAAGGTCGCCACATTGTGGTTGGAGCGCACGGTACATTCCCATTTCTTGACACCGAAGATCTCATCCGGGATCTCGATCTTCATGTCCTGCTTGACCGCCACTTGACAAGAGAGACGGTAGCCCTCGCGCGCTTCACGCTTGTTGATGTGCGAGGTTTCTGTCGGCAGAATGACCCCACCCCCTTCAAACACTTTTACCCGACACACGCCACACGTACCGCCGCCGCCGCAAGCAGAACTGATAAAAATCTTGGCGTCGCCAAGGGCACCGAGCAGCTTGCCTCCAATCGGGGTCTCGATGGATTTCTTGTCGTTGATCGTGATCGTGACATTGCCGCTGGCCACCAGTTTGGAGCGCGCACTCAGAATGAGGACGGCAAGAATGAGGACGATCCCGGTGAAAAAACCGACTCCCAGTAGGATCTCGATCATACGCGGTCTCTCACAGACTCAAAGTTGAATTCCTGAAAAGGCCATGAACCCGAGCGCCATCAACCCCGCGGTGATGAATGCAACGCCCAGTCCCTGCAAACCATCCGGTATGTCGGAATACTTGAGCTTCTCACGAACCCCTGCCATCGCCACGATCGCGAGCGCCCACCCGGCACCGGATCCCACGCCATAGGTGACACTCTCGCTGAAGGTATAGTCACGTTCGACCATAAACAGAGTGCCTCCGAGAATGGCGCAGTTCACGGTGATCAGCGGCAAAAAGATCCCCAACGAGTTGTACAGTGACGGAACGTATCGGTCGAGAAACATCTCCAGGACCTGGACGACCGCCGCGATGACGCTGATGTAGCTGATGAGCCCGAGGAAACTCAGACTCATCTCAGAAAGCCCAGCCCATGCCAGCGCGCCGTCACGGATCAGAAATTGGTAGATCAGATTATTGATCGGGAGGGTCAGGCTTTGCACGACCACCACCGCGATGCCGAGTCCGAGCGCCGTGCCGATTTTTTTCGAGATGGCAAGAAACGTGCACATGCCGAGAAAAAACGTCAGCGCAAGATTCTCGACGAAGACCGCTTTGATAAACAGATTGATCAGGTCGATCATGAGGCCACCTCGGGACGGGACGCGTGATAGATCCGGTATTCCGGTTGCTCCACTTGTGCCGGCTTCCAGGAGCGCACCACCCAAATGATCATACCGATCAGGAAAAATGCACTCGGAGGCAGGAGCAACAAGCCGTTGGGCACATACCACCCGCCATCCCGTTCAAGAAGGAGGATTTGGTACCCGAGCAGGGAACCGGACCCCAAGAGCTCGCGAATGATCCCGACGACCATTAATAGAGCGCTATAGCCGAGGCCGTTGCCGAGGCCATCGAGGAAGCTCGGGAGCGGGGGATGTTTCATCGCATAGGCCTCCGCGCGTCCCATGACGATGCAATTGGTAATGATCAACCCGACGAAGACCGACAGTTCCTTGCTGATGGTGAACGCATAGGCTTTGATGAACTGATCGGTGACGATGACCAGCGACGAAATGATGGTCATCTGCACGATAATGCGGATGCTGCTCGGGATATGATTGCGGATCACACTGATGGCGGCATTGGAAAGGGCGGTGACGACAGTCAGCGCGATACACATCGTGATCGTGGTGGAGAGTTTCGATGTCACGGCCAGCGCCGAGCAAATCCCCAGGACTTGAAGGATGACCGGGTTATTGTCGACGATCGGGTCGACCAGAATTTTGCGGTGTTCGTACGACATGAGCGTTAACTCCTTTCGTGACGCAAACGGGACAGGTATGGCCCGTACCCTTTATCGCTCAGCCAGAATTTCAGCAAATTCTCCACGCCTCGTGAGGTGATGGTGGCGCCGGCGAGTGCGTCCACTTGATGCTGAGCGTCGGGGGTAGAAGTGTCAACCGCGACCTTCGTCACTTCTACCTGAACCTTCCAATTATCATCGAAGAGGACTTTGCCCGCCCATTGTGCCCGCCACTTAGGATTGTCGATTTCACCGCCGAGCCCCGGGGTCTCGGCATGCTGATAGAAGCGGAGCCCCTGCACCGTTCGCAGATCCTTCTCCAGCGCAAGAAACCCGTACATCGTGGACCAGAGCCCATAACCGTACACCGGCAGGATCAGTTTCTTCAACTCGCCGTCGGCGCCGACAATCCGATAGATCGGCAGATAGCGCGGTTCACGCCTGATCCCCGCAACATCCTCTCGTCGGGTAAGTTCGGTGGAACTCGCGGGGTCCTTTCCGGCCTTGACGATATTAAAGGTGTCGGGATCGATCCCCTTCACCTCATCACCAGTGGCCAGTTCGATCATGCGTGCGTCGATCCGTTTGAGCGCTTGTTCTTCCGTCAGTCCCTCCTTGAGGAGGCCGGAGACCGCAATGACATTTCTTATGAGGTCGGCCTTCTGATTCGACTCCTGAATGGGTCGAAGGAGTACCGCCGCGCCGGCGACCACAACCGAGCAGACCAGACAGACCACAAACGTCACCAGCAGCGTCCTGCTCGCACTCTCAACCGGCGCGGCGGATACGGTGGAATCTGATTCAGGCGCGGACATGGCGGCGTATCCTCCGTCTGATGTTCAGCTGAACGACCGCATAATCAATCAGGGGCGCGAACACATTGGCGAACAAAATCGTGAGCATCACGCCTTCAGGAAAAGCCGGGTTCGCCACGCGGATCAGCACGGTCATGGCTCCGATCAGAATGCCGAAGACCCAGCGCCCGGCACTCGTCATGGCGGCTGACACCGGATCAGTGGCCATGAAGACCATGCCGAAGGCAAACCCTCCCAGTACCAGGTGCCAATACCAGGGCATCGCCACCATGGGATTGGTGTCGCTGCCGACAAGATTGAACAGGAGCGAGGCCCCGACCATCCCCAGAAAGCACCCGACGATGATGCGCCAGGAACCTACTCTAGTATAGATCAGAAACGTCGCACCGAGCAGACAGGCGAGGGTGGAGGTTTCCCCCATGGAGCCCGGCATCAGGCCGATAAAGGCATTCCACCAGGTCGTGCCTCCGCGGACGATTTCCTCGACGCCGCCGACTTTCCCAAGGCTGAGTGCGGTCGCGCCGGAATAGCCATCTACGGCCACCCACACCCGGTCACCCGACATTTCGGCGGGATAGGCGAAAAACAGGAACGCCCGCGCGGTGAGGGCTGGATTGAGGAAATTCTTGCCGGTCCCGCCGAAGATCTCTTTACCGAGGACCACGCCGAAGCTGATCCCGATGGCGACCATCCAGAGAGGCATATTGGGTGGCAGCGTCAGCGTGAAGAGCATGGAGGTGACCAGAAAGCCTTCATTGATCTCTTTCTGACGCACTGTGGAGAAAACCGTTTCCCAGATACCGCCGACGATTAAGGTCACCAGATAGATCGGCAAAAAATACAAGAAGCCATGGACCGTATTGGCCAGAATACTGCCGGCATCAAACCCGATATGGAGTGCTGCCAGCAGGTCGTACCGCCAGCCCGTCTTGGCTATGCCGATCTTTGCGAGGGCCACATTCGCCTGATAGCCGGTGTTGAACCAGCTCCACAGGATGCAGGGGACCAGCGCCACGACCACGTACATCATCAATCGTTTTAAATCGATGCCATCCCGAACATGCGGCGCGTTGTGCGTAGTCTCGGGAGAGGAATACAAAAACGCATCGACCATCTCGAAGACGGGATAGTACTTTTCATACCGGCCGCCCTTGGCAAACAGGGGCCTGAGACGATCAAGATAGCGTTTCATGCCTGCCATCAGCCTTCTCTCTCAATCCGGCTCAACACGCTCCGCAGTACCGGGCCGTAGTCGTTCTTGCCGACGCACACGAAGGAGCACAAAGCGAGGTCTTCCTCATCCAATTCCAGGCAGCCCAGCTGTTGCGCCATGTCGGTGTCGCCCACAAGCAGGTAGCGCAGCAGCTGCGTCGGGAGGATGTCCAGCGGCATGATATCTTCGAAGTTGCCGAAGGGCACCATGGCACGCAGACCTCCGTTCAAGCCGGTAGTCAACCCAAACTCCTCCTTGCGGTGGCGGAAGAGACTCGAAAGCATAACGTTGCTCTGAGAGAAGGTTTTCCGCCCGGGCGCAAACCAGCCCATGAACGTTCGTTCGACCCCTTCCAGAATCACGGATATCTGAAGATGATGGCGCCCCAGATAGGACGACCAGCCGGCTGCGTGACGCCCCGACAAGATTGAGCCGGAGATGACGCGGTTCTCGCCGTCCTGAATCTCACCCTCGGTCAATTCCTCGATGTTGGCGCCGAGCCTCGTCTGCAGCAGGCGTGGCTGTTTGACTTGAGGTCCGCCGAGCGCGACGATGCGTCCGGTCGATAACCGGCCGCTGGTAAACAGTTTGCCGATCGCAATTACCTCTTGGTAGTTGAGGTGCCAGACCACCTTGTTGGCGTCGACCGGTTCCAGAAAATGAATGTGTGTCCCCGGCAGACCGGCTGGATGTGGGCCGTCGAAACTGGCCTGGCGTATGTGGCCTATACCCTGTGGCAACGGCAGTTCGGGTGGGGGTGACTTGCACACCCACAGCGGCATGGTGCCAAGGCGCGACAGCACCGTCAGGCCATGGACGAATGACTCAGCCTCTGCTGTAATAATCGGTACAGGATCGGCGGCCAGCGGGTTGCTGTCCATCGCCGTCACGAAGATGGCAGCCGGTCGAGTGGTCGGGTCGGCGATCTTGCTATAGGGACGCGTGCGTAACGCCACCCACAGACCCGATGCCAGGAGATTGGCCACCACCTGCGCGTCGGTCAAGCCGGCCAGTTGGTCGACAGGGTAAGCCGCAAATGTCTCCTCGTCTTCGGTTTCGTCAAGCCGGATGACGACCGACTGGAGCAGGCGTTGCGCTCCACGATGGATCGCGCGCACCGTGCCGGCACCCGGAGCTGTGATGCGTACGCCGGGTAACTTCTTGTGCTCGAACAGCGCTTGGCCGAGCTTCACCTTGTCCCCTTCAGCAACCAGCATGGCGGGTTTGAGATCGACATGATCCACGCCGAACACGCCGACGTGGCGGACAGGTTTGGCCACATGGACGCGCTGCTCCGGTTTCCCGCTGATCGGCACATCCAGTCCTTTTTTAATTCGGATCATCATGGAGGTTGCGATGACCGTCGCGCTGTCGTGATGGATCAACTCGCTATGGTTACGAGGTGATGGATCGTCTATGCTGCTGGATGAACGTTTCCTTTTCGGCAATCATGAGCGCCGCTATTATATATACAGTAAGGACATACTGTCATCGATCAAGGTGAGCAAGTGGCGAAGAACAAGAATGCCGTGATACAGAAAGGTATGGCTGGCCGCACACTGGAAACCCTTCGCTTCGACAATACCTATGCTCGTCTTCCGCAGGCCTTTTACGCGCGAGTGAATCCGACTCCGTTCAGCGCGTTGCCCTATCTCATTCACGCGAACCCGGCGGCGGCTGAACTGGTTGATCTTGATCAAGGGCAATTCAATCGGACAGAGTTCGCGGATCTCTTCGGAGGCCGACAGTTGGCGCCCGGAATGGAGCCGCTCGCAATGCTGTATTCCGGCCATCAGTTCGGCGTGTACGTGCCACAACTCGGCGACGGCCGGGCGATTCTGCTCGGCGAGGTGAAGAACGAGCGGGGAGAACGATGGGATCTGCATCTGAAAGGGGCGGGGATGACGCCGTTTTCACGCGACGGGGACGGCCGAGCGGTCCTGCGCTCGACAATCCGCGAATACCTCTGTTGCGCGGCGATGCAGGGCCTCGGCATTCCAACCACACGGGCGCTCTGCCTAGTCGGCAGCGACGACAAGGTGTACCGGGAACAGGTCGAGACCGGCGCGATGCTGGTCCGCATGGCACCATCCCATGTCCGCTTCGGCACGTTCGAGGTGTTCTATTATCGAAAGCAGCATGAACATCTGAAAACACTGGCCGATTACGTGATCCTTCAGCATTTCCCGCACCTTCGTGAGGCGGACGACAGGTACGCGCGATTCTTTTCCGAAGTGGTTGAACGCACCGCAAAGCTGATCGCCCAATGGCAGGCCATCGGCTGGGCGCACGGGGTCATGAACACCGATAACATGTCGATCTTGGGCCTTACGTTGGACTATGGACCGTACGGCTTCATGGACGACTACGATGCGGGCTTCATCTGCAATCACTCGGACCACAACGGCCGCTATGCCTTCAACCAACAGTCCTACATCGGGCTCTGGAATCTGAGTTGCTTGGCGCAAGCGCTGCTTCCATTGGCAGAGAAGGAGGCGCTGAAGGCAGGTCTTGAAAGCTATCAACCTCTGTTTGAACTGGAGTATCGAAGACGAATGCGGGTAAAACTCGGATTCGTGAATGAGGAGGCAAAAGACGAGGAGCTCATTCGCGACTTTTTAAGCCTGCTGCAAGGCAGCCATGCCGACTATACGGTGGCGTTCCGAGAGCTGGGCGCCTTTTCATCGGCTGACGGGGCGACGAACGACGCGCTGCGTGAGCACTTTCTCAACCGAGACCGTTTCGACGAGTGGGCGGACCGTTATCGGAATCGCCTGCGGAGTGAACGCAGCAGGGATGC
>CAYXKP010000025.1:0-3220 GCA_964465695.1 uncultured Nitrospira sp. | reverse complement strand
CGTCGAGCCTGTGGATGCCGAACGGCGTGACCGGATGAATCGTGTAAATCCCAAATATGTGCTGCGTAACTATCTGGCTCAGGCCGCAATCGAGAAGGCACAAAACAAGGATTTCTCGGAAATCGACCGACTTTTCACGTTGCTCCAAAACCCCTTCACCGAGCAGCCGGGCATGGAGGCCTACGCACTCCCTCCACCCAATTGGGGCAAGCATCTGGCTGTCAGTTGTTCATCATAGGTAAGCTCGAATGCGAGAAGACATATCGGGCGGGTTGAAGGTGAGACTCACCGGGGGCTCCGATGGGCGTGGTGGCGGGGACGGTCCGGTCGTCATGCTCCTGCATGGCTTCGGCGCGCCGGGAGACGATCTTGTACCGCTTGCGGACGTGATCGAGGCTCCGGTAGGAACACGCTGGCTCTTTCCGGAGGCGCCGCTTTCGCTCAACATGGGATTCGGCGTCTCGCGCGCTTGGTGGATCATCGACTTTGCGCGCATTCAGGCGGATCGTGAAGCAGGCCGCATTCGCGATCTCTCAGTGGAGATTCCGCAGGGGTTGGCCATGGCGCGGGAACGCTTTCTGGTATTTCTCAGAGAATTGCCGCGGCAGCTTTCGATCGATTACAAGAAGACGGTCATCGGCGGATTCTCACAGGGTGCGATGCTGACGTGTGATGCGGTCTTGCACACGGACTATCCCTTTGCCGGTCTGGTGCAGCTCTCCGGCAATCTTCTCGCGCAATCGGTCTGGGGTCCCCTTATGCCGGACCGCAAGGGTCTGCCGGTCTTCCAAAGCCATGGTATACAAGATGACATCCTCCCCCATATCGGTGCGGAGCGTCTCCGTGACGCGCTGACTCAATCGGGTCTGGACACAGGGTGGCACAGCTTCCGCGGAGGGCACGAAATACCTGAATCAGTGCTGCGGCGATTGGGCCCATTCCTGACGAAGGTACTGGGAGCATGAATGTGCAGGCCTTCGAGCTGCCCGGCGCGGACGGCAAACAGATCAAAGGTGATCGTCTCGATGGGACTCATCGGCAGATCCTCTTCATCACCGGCTTTCTCTCCAAGCGCTGGGGCAACAAGAGCAAGGCGTTGGCGCAATGGTGCCAAGAGCGAGGCTGGGGGTTCTGTTGTTACGACGTGCGCGGGTTCGGGGACTCTGCAGGACAATTCACGGACTACACGCTTTCCGATTGGATCGCCGATGCACGTGCCGTCCTTGGCATGCTCGAATTCGGGCCACCGATCACCATCGTGGGTAATTCGCTCGGCAGCTGGATTGCTTGGCTGGTCGCGCAAGACTTTCCCATCGTCGAGGAACTGATCTTGATCGCACCGGCGTTCAATATGATGGGAGAACGAGCACACACCATTCCCAAGGAACGGCTCCACGATTGGCATACCGCCGGATGGATGCCGTGGGACGACGACCCGCTACACAAAGACCGGCCCATTTCCTGGAAGTGGGTAGAGGAGAGTGAAGCCTACTGGGCCAAAACTTTCGATGTCGTCCGTGACGTCAAGACGACGATTCTGCACGGACTCGAGGACACAGTGATTCCACCGGAAGGCAGCCGGCGATTTGCCGAGGAACTATTTCGTCGCGATCCGGACTTTCCACTGGACCTCCGGCTGATTCCTGGCGACCATCGGTTGAGTAGTCCCGAACACCTTGAGCTGTTTGGCCGCTTGGTGATGAGGTAAATCTCATGCTGGTGTTGATTCACAAAGAGTGCGGCGGCCCGGCGCTGGAAGAATCGCCGGTCGGCGAAGTCTGCGCGATTCCAATCGAGCGCTTTCCTTTTCCCTGCTTCACCTGTCTGGAAGAAATCACCGACGAGACAGAAGTGCGATGGTCGGAAGAGCTTGGAATCTAACAGCCTACGTCGGTAGAAAGACTTCCGATTGAGCTTCTCCGACTTTCGACGGACATTTGACTCCGAGCGGTTACATCAGAAGACCGGCGACCGCACATGTTCAGGTGACCCCCAGTCCGATCATTCTGGCCGGGATACGGCGAAGAAATGGAAATCGGGCAAGCAACCGGACGGCATAAGGAGGGGTCAGCCGAGCCGTGCTATCCAGAACCGCCAGCTTCGCCACGCTGTCGTGGAAGAACGCCAGGCCGCTCGCTCGAATTTGGCCGAGTGCTCCCTTGGCGATGATGAAGCCGCACTGCCAGTAGTGACCCCGGTTCAGCATGATGAAGATCCGACCGGCATCAAAGCGGCCCATCGGATAGGCGGGGTCCTGGGGACTCGTGACAATCTGAACCAAAGCACATCCATCGGGGCGCCGAATTCTTCTACAGAGAGCCCTGCTTTCTTGCGGACAACCGAGTGCCGGCCGTCGGCCCCCACGACGAGCGGAGCATGGACGTCCAGCGGTCCGGTCGTCGTTTCGGCGTGAACGCCTATGACTGCCCCTTGGTTCGCGATCAAGTCCGTCGCCTCCACGCTCATTCCAACGTGGAATCCGCGGTACCGATTTCCTACTTCCACGAGAAAGTTGAGAAAGTCCCATTGCGGCATGAAGGCGACGTAACGGCATCGGGTCGGCAGATGAGAGAAATCCGCCACCGTGAACTCCAGATCGCCGAACCGTGCGTTGATCCGCGATACTTTCTGATGGGGCAATTGCAGGCATCGCTCGAGCAGTCCCAGCTCGTGCATGATCTCAAGAGTCGAAGGGTGCAACGTGTCGCCGCGAAAATCCCGCAGAAAATCGGCGTGCTTTCCAGGACAAGCACCGAGACGCCGGCCCGGGCCAACAGAAGACCCAGCATCATCCCGGCCGGTCCTCTACCGGCAATGCAGCATTGAACCGAGATGGTTTCCGGCATTTCTTCGATCACCCCAAAACACTGCGAGGGGGCCGCGGGTCCTTATCTCATAAGCTCTTCCAGGCAGCCGAG
The DNA here is from genome assembly GCA_964465695.1 of uncultured Nitrospira sp. Classification (GTDB taxonomy): domain Bacteria; phylum Nitrospirota; class Nitrospiria; order Nitrospirales; family Nitrospiraceae; genus Nitrospira_D. Next base: position 302 of record CAYXKP010000025.1, on the reverse strand, counting down.
GAACTGAATGTCCGCCAAGTTGCTGGTGGTAGTCCTAGTGGTCGCCTTCGTTCCTATATGGTTATAGTTATATAACTATTAACAGGACGTTATTGATGCCATTTGTAAAGGGGCGCATGTCGTGAAAACAACCGATGACGGTAGCCTCATGAGTTGCCACTTCCTTTAGAGATCTGCCGCTATAACTCTCCTGTGATGCCCTAGCTTTGAAACTTGTCTCATGTGGCGACTCATTCAACGACTTCAAGCATTGTTAAATCCCAAGGAGCGGCGTCTTTCGTATGCGCTGCTCGGCCTGATGG
>CAYXKP010000024.1:0-39008 GCA_964465695.1 uncultured Nitrospira sp. | reverse complement strand
CTGTTCGAGCTCTACCAGGTGCGGGTGCTGAGCGGAGACCAATTGGCCAAGGTCAACCGCACCTCGGCTTACATGACTCCCGTGAAACATTCGCAGAGCGGCAAGTCAAAGCCTGCGGAGAAAAGCGATAAATCAAACGCTTCCAAGGGAATGAAGAAACCGGTCAAGGCTTCTCAGGCCGACAAGAAGGAGCCGAGAATCACGGCGAAAAAATCGACCAAAAGCACATCTAAACGCAAATAAACGAAGCGGGACTACTGCACGGCCACTCTAAGCCCGCCTCCCGCGAGTTTTGCCGCGATATCATCCGCCTGTTCCGTCGATCCGGTGAAGACGACAGCTTCCCCCTCATGATCGATCCGATAGGCTAATTCAAATGCTTTAGTCGAGGTCATCGCGGGAATGAACCGGCAAAACAGCTCGATGACTTGTTGGTAGGTGTGACAGTCGCAGTTGAATACGACGACCCTGGACTCAAATCCGGTTCCGGAGCCGATTTGCACGTCTTCGGTGACTTCGGGAATCGTCTGTGGCGTGGAGGGTGTCGGCATGGAGCGGAACTTCTAGCAGGTCCGGCGAAAACGGTTCAACTGTGGGTCGTTGTATCTCATGCAGGAGCTTAAACCTTGTCCATGTCGATCACTTCGGTGGCATCCCATAGGTTTTTCAACTCGGCATCAGCCAATTCCTTTTCACGATCCGCTTCCGTTTCTTCACCAAAAGTCGGTTGCGCCGGTGTCGATGTGGCGCCCGAGTGCCTTGTCTCAGCAGACGATGGAGGGGGCGTCTGGGGACGGCGCCGTTTTTTTGACGGATCCATGTTGACCGGCATCGGATATCTCCGAGAGCTGCTGTAGTCTTCTCCAATTGTGACCGTCTTGTCAATCGGCGCAAGCCGCTGAAGGCGGGAATCGGGATACGTTCTACCGCCCTGCGCATGCGCGAGGTACCGGTTCCCGAGGCCTAGTCAGAACAGCTGCTCCGCTACCGTATCAGCGTAGCGCCGACCCAAGGAAGTCAGCCGCACCCGATCGTGATCGGCATCGATCAGGCCCTTCGAGACCAGTTCGTCGATCTGATGATCCCGTTCCGCGGCCGAGATGGATTGTCGGGGGACACCACGGAGAAGCCGCAAGCCGAACACCAGAGCATCTCGCTCGCGGTCTGATGCCGAAAGGATTGTGCGGTCGGTTATAGGCAGACGAGCATCATTTAGGTCCGCTGCATAGCCTTCGAGATCCGCAATATTCCCGAACCGGGTGCCATGGAGATAGGACTGGGCGCTTGGGCCAAGACCAAGATACTCGCCACCGGTCCAGTAGAGGAGATTATGGCGGCACTCATAGCCCGGTTTGGCATAGTTGGAAATTTCGTAGCGGGCAAATCCCGCTTCGGCAAGGAAACGCTCTGTCGCGGATTCCATGTCGATCTGAAGGATTTCGTCGGGCGGCAAGACAACACCCCGGGCGATGTCCCGAGCGAGCCTGGTTTCATCTTCAACGGTCAAGGCATAACAGGAGATATGCGAGGGGGTAAGCGCCATGAGGGATTCCAAGGTTCGTATCCAATCCTGCAGCGATTGGCCAGGCAGCCCATACATCAGATCGAGATTGATATTTCGGAACCCGGCGCAGCGCGCCGCCTGAACTGCGGTCTCCGTGTCCTGCACCCGTCCGAAACGGCCGATGGCGCCGAAATCCTTGTCCGCCATGGACTCGGCTCCAAAGCTGATTCGATTGAATCCGGCATCCGCTAATATTTTCAGATCCCGTCGAGTGACGGAAGAAGGGTGTGCCTCGACCGTGATCTCTGCGGCGACGTCGGTCGGCCAGGTGGTTCGAATTAGGGCTAGAAACGCGGTCAACTGATCGGCTGAGAAAGATGTCGGCGTCCCGCCCCCGAAATAGATGCTTCGCAGGGTACGGCCGTCCAGAGCGCCTTGCCGGCGATGGAGCGAAATCTCTTGGACTAGGGCGGAGTGAAACAGCGCCATCCGTTCGGATTGAGCGATTTCGAGATAGAAGGCGCAAAAGTGACAACGGCGGCGACAAAAGGGGATATGAACATATAGACCGACGGTATGGTCCGAAGGGTTCATCGTTTCAGCGTGAAGGGAAGAGGTTGCGAGAAATCCTTGGCCAATACGATTTCGATTTCATCGGCCGGGGAGGCCCCGCGATTACGGATGTGCGACGTCCAGCCGTCGTGTCGGCGGAGCGACTCGAACATGGACTTGAGCAATTGCGGTTTGATCCGAGCTTCCCACTCCTGCACCCACTGACGTTCGTCTTCGTCTCCGGTATAGTCGTCCGGAAACGAGGCCTCCAGCGTGACGCGAATGGCGAATGTTTTTTCTTCCTGGTACATACGATCCCCGTCGTTGCGATTCGGATGGCGTGACTTTATAATCCTTCTGTCAACCGAAGGAGTCCTCAGCCATGCCTATCTTCGAATATGTATGCCGCGAATGCAATCATCGTTTTGAACTGCTGATCCAAGGATCGGCGGAAGCGGTGTGTCCCCAGTGCAAGGCAACCAGAGTCGATAAACAATTTTCCGCCTTTGGAGTCGGCGCCACGACGAGCTGGACATCTACGGCCGGCTCCGGCCCATGCGGTAGTTGCGGCGATCCCCGCGGACCGGGCGCCTGCTCGATGAACTGATAGCAGGTTGTTGAAAAAGTCCGCCAGCTTCGTTCTCGCATCGCTCAGAGGCTCAACGTACCGCCGGGCAAGAGCTGCTAGAGCAGCTCGGGGCGGGCGGGTGAAAAATGATTACGCTCGCCCCAGACACTGGGCGCTCACCGACTCGCGCCCGTCCGCAGACGTGACGCTCCTTATTCGTCGCGTCGCGGACCTCGCTGCGGCCTTGCTGGACAGCCTTTTTGAACAGCCTGCGGCTCTGTAAATTGTCCGAAACTCCCGACTTCTACTCTGTCGACATGCAAATTGGTTTATCTACGCCGGATGGACAGGCGCTGCAGCGAGCGATTGCGGCCGTCTCACAATCCGACCCACTGATCAAGCTGCTTCACCAAGTGCGGTTGGGCCGCATGAATCCGACGGATGCCGGTTTACGCGCCGTTACGGAATCTTGGCTGAGTACCTACGAGAAGGCCTTGGCCACGGATGGTCTGACTCGATCCGACCTTCGGCGACTGGATCCCACCCCCCGGTTGGCGGTTCTGATCGAAACAGGAGTGCTCACCAACGATCACTCTGGTGTCACTGCCCTGAGGGCGGTTTATGATGAACTCCTGGCTCGTGCCCCCGCTGAATAGCTTGCCGGCCACCCTCTTTCTTCTCTTGTGTCTGTCCGGTTTGGTCGCCTTGCCGTCCACGATACAGGCTGAAGATGGAATCGAGCTTCGCCCACTGAGAACGATTCCTCCGGCCCAGCTTGCCTCGATTCTTCCCCCTGACACGCACCTCCTGATTGAACGAAGCGCCATCGAAGCGTTTCTTTCGGCGCTGGAAGGGGCGCCTCCCGATTGGAGCACCGTCTATGGGCGTGGTCACCATGATCCGGAACATGACGAGCGGTTATTCAACCTGAACCGCGAGCGTGATGCAGCCCGTGAGGGGCACCCTGTTCTGAGCCGGCGTGTCGCATTCGTCTGGCCCGGGGAATTGTCCGGGTACGACCCCGAAACCAGGAGCTACGCGGTGGCGGTCGGTCCGGAGTTCAATCCAACAGACTGGGGCATGGTGCGCTTCAAGCCCGAGGAGTTCCCCACCAATCTGCGCGTGAGGCCAAACAAGAAGCTCGCCGGTCGCATTAGTCGGAGTTTCGCCAAACATGAAAAAGCGCAGGTATTGGTCGTCATGGCCGGTGTTCTGATTCCCTTCGAGTCGATCATCTATGATTTCTCACACGAGGAGGAAGGCGTTGGGCTCATTATGCCCGTGGTAAGGGTTGAACAGGTGGAGGTTCTCTTCAAAGGGCGGTAAGCGCCTGATCCACTGAAGCCAGGCTGTTATGCATAGGTGGGTGCGGTGCTGCGAGAGAGATTTACTTTTCTGCCACGGTTAATAGGCGTCTTTAGCGCAACGAAAGCCGGTGCCGCTGGGCCGGCTGTCCATGGTGCCCCAATCGCGATCAGACGCGCGGAGGCTGGCGGCCGGTTTGAGCCATGACCCGCCACGCATGGCTTTGATCGCGCCTCGATGCGGGCCAGGCGGGTCGGTGAGCGGAGCAGTTTTGTAATAATTCGGATCGTACCAATCTTGTACCCATTCTGCGGCATTGCCGGCCATTCCAAACAGACCGTAAGGGCTTATGGATTGTGGAAAACTGTCCACCGGCATCGTTAAAATTTCCCCCTGTATGCCCTTTTCTTTGGCCAGTCGAGCTCCCTCGCCTCGAACCCAAAAGGCATCCCAGTCCGCTCCGCTCTTGAACTCGATCGTTCGTTGCGCCCAATAGCTGGCACTATTGGCCATGGCAACGTCCCACGTGTTGCCCCAAGGGTACCGTCGGGCGTCGGTTCCCCGTGCGCCCTTTTCCCATTCTGCTTCCGTCGGGAGGCGTTTCCCGGCCCAGCGGCAGTAGGCATCGGCATCTTCCCAGCTCACATTGATGACTGGGTGGCCCTCTATGCCCGGGATAGGACGATTGTGCGTCCACAGCGTTGCGGCTTGCTTGGCGTTCTCCGGGAAGCGATGACCTGCTGTTTGCACGAAGGCGGCATAGGCCTGGTTGGTGACCTCGAAACGGTCAAGGAGGTATCCGCTGAGGAAGACGCGTCGTTCAGGATGCTCGTCAGGAAACCCATCGCCTCCCTCGGGGCTTCCCATCGTAAACTCTCCCGGAGGAATCAGGGCCATGTCCGCGGATATGTCAGAGGCGGTAACCAGCGGATGATAGCCGAGGTCAATGAAGAATGCACAGATGAAAAATACACAGATGGAGAAGAACGATCGAGCCATCACGGAGTCTTGATGCCACAGGCGTGGGCGACCGCATCGCGATACTTCCGCCACAGAGACAAGCTCTTTTTTACACATGTCAGAACTGATTGCCGAAGCGCGGGCGCGGTGTAATTAAGCACCATATCGTAGGCATCGTGCCGATGCCCTGCTTCGACCATTTGGTGAGCTCGAATCAAATCCATTCGGCTCGGCGACACTCCATGATACCGAACCAAGGGATGGAGGCTGATAATGGATTCGATGTCATCCGGAGGCTTTTTGTCAGGAGGCGAAAGAATCTCCCGGCGATCTTTCACGCTGCCTTCAACGAATATGGTCAAGGTCGCAGCCGCGATCACCCAATGGCGGTGGCTCGACATGCGCTCGAGCCAGGCGCGGTAAGTGCGGGCCGCAGGCAGCAGATGGACATGGTCGAAATCTCGACGGCGGAAGCCCAACCCCTCCATCATCCTGAGGAAGAGTTCAGGATGAGACGTGCCCAACGAGAGTCCTCCGGTCTCTTCCTCGTAGATGTTCTCAGCCAGCATATGGCGGACTGAAGGCGGAGGATTTGTCCCCAGGATCCGTGATAAGTAGACGGGAAAGTCACGCACGTAGACGGCGTACTCGTGCTGAAAGTGAACCTTCAGCTGAGCTTTGGTGAGTCGGCCGGAAGAAAAATATTCCCAGGCCCAGTGATGCTTGTCGTCCATGATTCGGAGGAGCGCTTCAAGAAACGCCGATTTCTTCATGTGAACGGCCACAATACCTTGCCTTCTCGTGCGGAGCCTCGTTACAATTCGGATTGCAGAGGAACACCGATGAACCCGATCACGATTCAGAATCCTGATGAAATCCTCAACGTCTTGGCCGACGTAACCCTTCGTGGGACCGGCTTTACGACCGAATCGTTACTCGACTACGTATTGGAAGAAGGATTTACCGAGCCGATCTTTCTCAATGCCAGCGGCGAGGACCCCACTGCGTTCTTCAAGGGCCAACCGAATGCATGGGCCATTTACCAGGTCCGTGAGTGGAAGCGCGTGCTCACCATCTCGGGTGGGCCGGGCCAAGAACGGCGTGCGCGAATTACCGAAACGCCCTGACTCGTGTTCGAGTGTAAAGCGAGAGGCGGCGAACTGCAACTATGGATGAAGTTCCACGCATGAACGATCGACCGGCGGGGGGCTCATGCGGATGATTCACCTTACCAATGCGCAAGATGTCGGGGAGCTTGCGATGATCAAAAGCTTGCTTGACGGCAACCGCATTGCCTATGTCATCCATGGCGAACATATCAGCAGCCTCTATCCCGGTGTGCCGTTTTTTGTCAGCCGCGTCATGGTTGACGCGTCCGATCAGGCTCGCGCCGAAGTCCTTTTGAGTCGGCTCAGGTTATCCATCCGAGAGACACCGGCGTAACCGGGCTATGGCCTAATTTTAGGGTGCGGTTTGTCCGCGGGAAAATCACGGGAACGGCGTTCGCGTGAACCTTCGTACCAGCCTCCCTTCAGAATCCCCTCCTCGAAATAGAGATAGCGGTGACGGACCACCGCCGGGCTTTCCCAATCTTCGAAGATCCATTCCTCTTGCCGTATGCCGTCTTTCGTGAAGGTGGTGTTGATCGTCTGCGGTCCACCCCAAGACTGCAGCACCTGTTCTTTAGTCATCCCCACCATGACGCGGTGTTGTTCGATGTGTTTTTGAAAGTCCGGATCGCCAAGCTGGACGATCATGGGCCATACGACAGCCATGAGAACGAACAACAGCAGTCCGGCATAAATGATGATCCTGACCGGTCGGCGGCGAATGAACGAAGTCTCGCCGGGTTGTGCCTGGGACGAGGACGGCTGAAGCTCGGTGTTCATGATGTCATGCAGAAGCCGCGCATGCTAACAATGGAGCGTGATGGAGTCAAGGAAGGGGCCATTTTCAGTAATCAATTTCAAATCACCCACGAAGCGATATACTGACGACCATGGCATATCGAGGAGGCCGGAGTGTCGTTCCGCTGTGTGTGATCGTCGGCATCTTGGCCGTCGGGCCATGGGGAGCTGTTCCGGCTCTCGCTGCAGCCGTGTATTCCTACATCGATGATCAAGGGAACCCGGTCTTTACCGACTCGCCCGAGACGATTCCTGAAAAATATCGCGCGAAGGTGAAGATGCATGAGCGGCCTGATCCCGTTTCGAAAACTCCCTCGATAATGCAGTCGGTGCAGCAGACGGTGAAGGAACAGGCCAAGAGTTTTGGATGGGAGATGCCGTCGTTTCAGATCAATATGGCAGGCCTCAACCAGGCCCAGTCCAAAATTCTGACCTATGCCGGCGCGGCAGCGGTCGTCTTGCTGCTCATGATGTATATGAGTAAGAGCCCCTTCCTGCGGATGCTGGGGTTTTGTCTTTTGATCGTAATCGGAATCGGGGCTCCTGTGCTGATTTATGTCAGCGACGGCGGTCCTATGGATATCATGAAGAAAAAGGCCGTTACCTCAGGACAAGCTCAACAAGATCGCCTTCAGCAAGCTCCACAGTAACACTGCTCTCATCTCCATGGGTCTTCCGAGCACTATTCCGCGTATTTGGGGACCGGTATGGTTTTGGTCGTCGGCTTGGCGGGAGGAAGTGGTGTGCCGAATTGGTCAGCGTAGGGGTTCGGAACCGGCTCATGGGTGTGGCGCTGGCGGAGGGTGACCAACTGCAGGCTCTGGGTGCCGATTTCCAAGCGATCGATCAAGGCATCGGTCGTCAAGCGATCGGGAAGCCCTTGCATCGAAAATAGTTGGAAGCAGAGAGTCCAATCGAGCTGTTCTTTTCCATTCTCTCTCACGATGAAACGGGCCTCGGGCGAAGGAGCGCCTTTGAACAACAACACCCAAATGTTGGATCGAAAGGCGGGGCTGGTCGGCTCGGTTGAGGGGCGAAACTCCGGAATCAAGCTCGGAAGTCGATGCATCGGCACTGCCGGAGAAAATTCGATGTCCACCAGCCGTACGGTCAGCGGTCGATTCTCATTCTGATCATTCGGGTCAACGGTGTAACTGAAGGAATAGCGGACGTCGAAGCCTTCACGCTTGAAGCTATACACGTCTTCGCCGTTTTCAGGCGACACCAACTTGCTGAAATATTTCGACCAATCGGTGATCGGATAATAGGTGAAGACCCGCAATGCGGATTTGCGGTCACGCACGGCCTGCGGCATACCGAGCTTTTCGCGCAGTTCCTTCTGAGAAAGTCCTAAGAAACCATCTTCGAAATAGGGCGCGGCGGAGGCGGGACAGGAGCCGGTGAAAAGTAAAATAGCGCAGACAAGAAGGGACAATGTCCTGATCGATAAGGGAACCGTGAACATAGGTCATCGTAACGAGGCTCCGAATTTCATGTCAAGGAAGAGGTGGTCTGCTTGCCCGGCCGGAAGGCCTTCCAGTATGATCGCGAATAGAGAATCGGAAAACATCCGGTCATAGTCTTAAGGATGATCATGTCGATATCACACGAGAGTTCCATAGCGTCGCTTTTGCGCGAGCGCATTCTCATTCTCGACGGAGCCATGGGGACGATGATTCAGCAGCGCAAGCTGGACGAGGCCGCATTTCGAGGCGAGCGGTTCAAGGATTGGACGAAGGATCTCAAAGGTCACAATGATCTGTTGAACCTCACGCAGCCGTCGCTCATCGAAGAAATTCATCGGCAATATCTGGAAGCGGGAGCGGACATCATTGAGACGAATACTTTCAATTCGCAGGCGATCTCACTTGCCGATTATAAGATGGAGACGCTGGGCTACGAACTGTCCAAAGCCGGCGCGGAATGTGCCAAACGAGCGGTGGAGGCGGTACAGCGGGCGCAGCCGGGACGGCGCTGTTTCGTCGCCGGCGCAATCGGGCCGACGACCAAAACCTCGTCGATTTCCACGGATGTCAACAGCCCGGCGGCACGCGGGACGACCTTTGAGGAGTTGGCGACCGCCTATGGCGAACAAGTGAGGGGCTTGCTCGAGGGCGGCGTCGATCTTCTGCTCGTAGAAACCATCTTCGACACGTTGAATGCGAAGGCCGCGTTTTTTTCGATTCAGCAGTCATTCGCGTCCGGCGCGCGGCGGGTTCCGGTCATGGCGTCGGTAACGTTTATTCAAGCCGGCAGCAACCGCGGTGTGACGGGGCAGACCGTCGAAGCCTTCTGGAACTCCATCTCTCATGTGCCGTTGTTGAGTGTGGGAATGAACTGCGCGCTCGGTCCAAAGGAAATGCGCCCGCTGATCGAGGAATTGTCGCAGATCGCGCCGATCTATATCAGCGCCCATCCCAATGCCGGCCTGCCGAATCCGTTGCTGCCGACCGGCTTTCCTGAAACACCGGAGACCTTGGCGCCCCAACTCCGCGAATGGGCTGAAAACGGATGGCTGAACATCGTCGGCGGCTGCTGCGGCACGACCCCCGCCCATATCAAACGCATTGCCGAAGCCGTGCATGGAGTAAAACCGCATGGCCTCTCGAAGATTGAGTCGTACACGCGGTTGAGCGGGCTTGAAGCCGTGACGATCCGACCCGATACGAACTTCATCAATATCGGAGAACGAACGAATGTGACCGGGTCGCCTGCTTTCGCCAAGCTGATTCTGGCTGGTGATTATGAAACGGCTCTCTCGGTGGCGCGCCAACAAGTGGAGGGCGGGGCGCAGATCATCGATGTGAACATGGACGAAGGCATGCTTGATTCCAAAGCTGCGATGGAAAAATTCCTTCGCCTGGTCGCATCTGAGCCGGATATCTGCAAAGTGCCCATCATGGTGGATAGCTCGAAATGGGAGGTGCTGGAGACCGGCCTGAAGAATATTCAGGGCAAGGCGGTCGTCAATAGCATCAGCCTGAAGGAAGGCGAGCGGAAATTCATCGAGCAGGCGACGCTGATTCGTCGCTACGGCGCGGCGGTGGTGGTCATGGCCTTCGATGAGAAGGGGCAGGCGGATACGCTGGAGCGGAAGAAGGAGATCTGCGCACGCTCGTACAAAATCCTCACGGAGCAAGTCGGGTTCCCTCCGTACGATATCATCTTCGATCCCAATATACTGACTGTTGCAACGGGAATTGAGGAACACAACAATTACGCCGTCGATTTCATCGAGGCCACGCGCTGGATCAAGCAGAATCTGCCGGGAGCCAAGGTCAGCGGGGGAATCAGCAATATTTCCTTTTCCTTCCGGGGCAATGCTGTCGTTCGGGAAGCGATGCACGCCGCGTTTCTTTACCACGCGATCAAGGCCGGTTTGGATATGGGCATCGTGAATGCCGGCCAGTTGGCGGTGTATGAGCAGATTCCCAAAGACCTGCTTGAACTCGTCGAGGATGTGCTGCTCAACCGTCGCCCGGATGCGACGGAGCGTCTGGTGGGTTTTGCCGAGACCGTGAAGGCGAAAGGGAAAGCAGTCGTCAAGGACGATGAGTGGCGTAAGGGGACGGTTGAGGAGCGACTCTCACATGCGCTCGTCAAGGGCATCACGGATTACATCAATCAGGACACCGAAGAGGCGCGTCAAAGATACCCGAAACCTTTGGAGGTGATCGAAGGACCGCTGATGGCCGGCATGAATATCGTCGGCGACCTGTTCGGCTCGGGCAAGATGTTCCTGCCGCAGGTCGTCAAGAGCGCTCGCGTCATGAAGAAGGCCGTGGCCTATCTCATGCCCTTTATGGAAGAAGAAAAGAAGCGGTCCGGCAATTTTCAGGCGCAGGGGAAGGTCTTGCTTGCGACCGTCAAAGGCGATGTCCACGATATCGGGAAAAACATCGTCGGCGTCGTGCTCGGGTGCAACAACTACGAAGTGATCGATCTCGGTGTGATGGTGCCTTGTGAGAAGATCCTGGCCGCCGCCCGCGAGTGCAAAGCCGACATGATCGGACTGAGCGGACTGATCACGCCCTCTCTCGACGAGATGGTCCATGTGGCCAAGGAGATGACGCGCGAGCGATTCGATCTGCCGCTCTTGATCGGCGGTGCCACGACCAGCAAAGCTCATACGGCGGTGAAGATCGCGCCTTCCTATGAGCCCGGTGTCGTCCACGTGCTGGATGCCTCGCGCGCCGTGGGCGTCGTGGGAAGTTTGATCAATCCGACGCAGCGGCACGGCTTCGTCAAGCAGGTGAGAGCCGACTACGAGCGAGTCAGGCAATCTCACCACGACCGGGGCGCGAAGCCGCTTGTCTCGATCGCCCAAGCTCGCGCCAATCGCTTCATGCCGGACTGGGAGAAAACCGATATTCCCACGCCCTCGGCATCGGGTGTCCGAACGATCCCTGATCAACCATTGGTCGAACTGATACCCTATATCGACTGGTCTCCCTTCTTTCACACGTGGGAATTACGAGGGCGGTATCCGACGATTTTCGATGATCCGACCGTTGGACCAAAGGCCAGGGAACTGTACGATGATGCGCGGCGCCTCCTCGAGGAGATTGTTCAGAAAAGACTGCTCAAGGCCAACGGCGTCTATGGATTCTTCCCGGCGGCAAGCCTCGGTGATGACATCGAAGTCTATCAGGATACCTCTCGCGAGATCGTGCTCACGACGATCCATCATCTCCGGCAGCAGTCGCACAAGCCGATGGGCCAGCCCAATCTTTCGCTGGCCGATTACCTCGCGCCCAAGGAATCAGGTCGGCAGGATTACATCGGGGCGTTCGCCGTCACGGCCGGTATCGGGCTGGATGAATTGTGCAGGCGGTTCGATACCGACCATGACGACTATAATTCGATCATGGCCAAGGCCCTCGCCGACCGGTTGGCCGAGGCCTTCGCCGAATTCCTCCATAAACGGGTCAGAGAAGAATGGGGATATGGGAACGGTGAGGAATTGACGAATGACGATCTCATTCGTGAGCGATACCGCGGCATCCGCCCGGCGCCGGGGTACCCGGCTTGTCCGGATCACACGGAGAAGAAGCTGCTGTTTGACCTCTTGTCAGTGGAGAAGAACACCGGCATCTCGCTCACGGAGAGCTTCGCCATGTTGCCGGCTGCGGCGGTGAGCGGCTTCTATTTCGCCCATCCGGATGCCAAGTATTTTGCCGTCGGAAAAATCGGGAAGGACCAAGTTGAAGACTACGCCCGCCGCAAGGGGATGGATGTTCGGACTATCGAACGCTGGCTCTCGCCGAATCTGAATTACGAGCCTGAATGATATTTGTGTGAGAGACCCGCCGGCGGCACTTTCTCTTCAATCCCGTCTTCCACTACAATGGCACGGCACTAAACCGCATCAATGGGTGTTCCATGCAGGCGCGGGTCCTGATTGTCGACGATGACCACGATATTCTCAGCGCGCTCAAAAAGCGTTTGAGCTGGATGGGGCACGAGGTGCTCACGGCAGAGGACGGTGAGAACGCCCTCCGGCTGGTTGGGGAGGAACAGCCTGATTTGATGCTGCTCGACATCGAATTGCCGGGCCTCAGCGGACTCGATATTCTCAAACGGTTCGCCGAAAAGCGTTCCGGCACGCCGCCTCAGCTCGTTCCCGAAGTGATCATCATCACGGCGTTCGGGACGATCGATCGGGCGGTGGAGGCGATACGGCTCGGGGCATGTGATTTCCTGACAAAACCGTTCGAGCCGGATCATCTCTCCATTGTGATCGAGAAAGCCATGGCACAAATGGCCCTCACCCGCCAGATCGGTCTCTTGCAAGCGGAAGTCGAGGGACGGTATGAGCACGTGATCGGGCGGAGCCCCCGTATGGTCGAGTTGATCGACACGGCTCGACGGGCAGCCGGTTCGTCGGCGACGGTGCTCTTGCTGGGTGAAACCGGGACGGGCAAAGAGGTCATCGCGCGCGCGCTGCATCGGTGGAGTCCTCGTGCCTCGAAGCCTTTCGTCGTCGTCAACTGTGCGGCCTTGCCGGAAAGCTTGCTGGAAAATGAATTATTCGGGCATGAAAAGGGTGCCTATACCGGCGCATTAAAGCGTGAACCGGGCAAGATCGAAGCGGCGGAGGGCGGCACGGTGTTTCTGGATGAAATCGGCGATATGCCGGCGGGTCTTCAGACGCGTCTGCTCCGCTTGCTGCAGGATCAAGAGTTCTACCGTGTCGGCGGCGCTCAGCCTATTCGCACCAATGTGCGTTTTGTGGCGGCGACCAACAAGGATTTGAAAGAGGCCATTGAGGAAGGGCTCTTTCGCCAGGATTTGTTCTATCGCCTGAACGTCATCTCGCTCACGCTACCGCCCTTACGGAAGCGACCGGAAGATCTGCCGGCATTGGTGGAGCACTTTATCCGGCGACATGGGACCGCCATGAGCCGCCGTACGTTCATGGTGAGCCACGATGCCATGGAGTTGATCCGCGAATATCACTGGCCCGGAAACGTCCGCGAGCTGGAAAACGTCCTGGTGAGGGCCGTCGCGCTGTGCCCCGATGACTGCATCGAGCCGGAACATCTCGGGATCGCGATCCAGCGAAAGCCGCCGGTCGAAGCCGACTTTGCGGATAAGGATGGTCTGAACTACCATGCCGTGATGGAACACTACAGCAAGAAGGTTATTGAAGAAGGGTTGCGCCGAGCGGGATGGAATCAAACGAAGGCGGCAGAACTGCTCGGTCTGCAACGGACCTATTTGACGAGACTCATCAGGCAGAGAGGCGTATCCGCCAGGCCGCCTTCGGAATAACTGCGCAGGGATTCGCCGGGAGCCGCCGCCGTACGTCCTCCCTCAGATAACCTACGTTTATATTGTCACAGTGAAGCAACGTGGCGGCGTGATCCGCTCGACGCAATGGTCTCTGCCGAGACCGGGCGTGCCGGCGCGACTGGGTGCAATGTAAACGAAAAACAGCTGCCTCCATGAGGTCCGCTCTCGACCCACAGTCGCCCACGATGCTGTTCGACCAGCAGCTTGGCGATTGCCAACCCCAGGCCCGCTCCCTTGGTCTTCTTGTAAGCCGCGGGCGCGCGATAGAACGGCTGGAAAATCTTGTCCACATCATCCGCGGCGATGCCGGGACCGACATCATGCACGGAGATCTTGATTTCATCGGCGGAGGTTCTCGTCACGTTCACATCGACGATGGTATCCATCGGTGTGAATTTCACCGCATTATGAAGGAGGTTCAGGAGGATCTGCCGCAGCTTCTCGAAGTCGCCGGAGACGGAGGGCAGGTCGGACGGGAGTGAGATCACGATTTTCACGCGGCGTTCAGAGCTGAACGGATGAAGGTCTTCGACGGCCTTGGCGATCACGGTTCCGAGTGCCACCGGTTCCAAGCGGACGGTCGCTTGGCCCATTTCGATCTGGGAAAGATCCAACAGTTCATCGATCAAGGTTTGAAGGCGTGAGAGGTTGGCCTCCACGCGCAACAGCGATTGCCGCTGGTCGTCGCTGACCGCTCCGTCTATGCCGTCCCGCAGATTGGCCAGGTGGACCTTCATTGAGGTCAGCGGCGTACGGAGTTCGTGCGAGGCGGTGGAGACAAAAATCGATTTCCGTCGATCCAATTCCTTCAGCGTGATGTTGGCGGCGGCAAGCTCCTGCGTGCGGGCTTCCACACGCTCTTCCAGCGTGTGGGCCAGCTCGCGAAGCTCGTGCTCGCGTGATTGCAGGGTCAATGCCATGGTGTTGAAGACTTGAGTGAGGGTCCCGATTTCATCGTGTGTGCGTATGGCCACGGTCGGCACTGTTTCTCCGTCGGCGAGCTTGGTCGCCGCCGTGGTGAGCCCTTGCAATGGAATGGTCATTCGGCGGGCCAGCAGGACGACGATGCATAATCCCCCTGCCAGCGTGCTCGACGTGATGAGCACCGCTTGCCACAACAACCGGCGCAGGACGTGCTGCAGGTTGGACGTCGAAAGTCCCACCTGCACGAGTGAAGGCGTCTCATGGGTAAGCGCGGTGGAGCTTTCATGTGTATCGAATGGCTCGTCAAACGTGAGTTGCAGGGCAGGGTCCCATACGGTCTCATGTGAATGACGCGGTACCTGAACCAGCATGTCGTAAAATATCGGGAGTTCAAAACCGCCCAGGAGGCTGAACAGTTCGCCGGCCGTAAATTCAATGGTTGATCGAAGGACGGGTCCTCCGTGAGCGAGCCAAATCCCGCTGACCAACGGTTCATTGGCCTCGAGCCGACGTGGCTGGACCAATTTCGTCACGGCAAACTGCGGACGGCCTGCCGGTTGAGCGGAAAACTGCTGTTGCCACTCGCCCTTCCCGAAGCCGGCTTGGAGCTCACCGTCCGAAGACACGACGGCCACATACGCCACCGGGTCCACGGCGAGAATCTCATGGATGAGTTGATCCAACCGATGGGTATCGCCGGCGACGATGCTGAATCGACCCATGCTCGCCAGATGTTGCGCGAGCAGCGTTCCGCTTTGCACCAGACTTTCAGCCGCGGAGTGTACCTGCTGCCGAATGAACAACCAGCCCAATAAAAGACAAGCGACGACCAGAATGACGGCCGTACTGAGGGCGAGCTTCGCTCTAAGGGAGATCAAAAATGGTGGGGACGGCTGAGTCGGTTCAACCATGACCTTGTCGGTATCAACCGTTGGCGCCAAACCCGGCCTCTTATGGGATCAAATCGGACTGGCCCGCTTGCAAGGCGAGCGCTCCCGGGCCTCCAAACAGGTGGCCGGCCACACGGATCTGCTCAGGAGGCAGCGTGAGGCCCAAGTGCTCGGCGGATTTCACATTCAACGCTAATTGAGGGCGCTCGGGAGTCTGGAGGAGACCGGTTGAAGCGGAGCGTCCAGTGAGCCGAGAAAGGGCGATATGAGCTGCCTGCTGTCCTACCGTCCAAGGATCCAAGACCAGGGCGCCGAGGGCGCCTTGCTGAACCAGCGTCGACGAGAAGGTGAACAACGGCACTTTGGCATCAAGCGTCGATTCCAAGAAAAACGGAATGGCTGATTCGGATACCACGGTCTGGTCTTGTATCAACCAGAGGACATCGATTTTTGGTAGTAAGGCCCGAACCGCATGGGGAATCTCCTCCTGACGGCGGACGGGGACCGCCAAGAGCTCCAGTCCCTGCTGTTTGGCTGCCCGATGTGCCTGGCGGATAAAATCACCACTGTGATCTTCATCATAAAGCACTCCGACGCGAGTGCGATGGGGGATGGCGGACCGAAGCGCGGTGAGTTGAGTCTCCGCAGGCAGTCGGACGGCAATCCCGGTCATATTAGGGGCGGGCAACCCATGGGTTTCAGGGTTGAGCACCATGCAGAACACCACCGGCTGATCGAAGATCTCGAGCTTCGCGGCCATCGCGGCCTTCAGCCCGACCGCAAAGATCAGATCGGGGGGAGAAGCCCGCAAAGCCCTGGCGATTTCCCGTCCTTCTGGGAGTTGCCCGTTGAGGTTATATTCCTTGACCGATGTAGTCGGAGGGAGTCCCGCCTTAAAGCCGATGACGGCCTGTTCGTAGTAGGGGAGGCCGGATGACTTGAGAACGGCAATTTCTGTGGCACCGGCGATGCCGGATAGGCTTGTCAACAAGAAGAGAGGGAAAACAAAGAACAGGGGCGGCATGAAGAGCCTCGACTTGGGCAACCGCTTGCCTATACTAACATTCTCCGTGCCCTGAAATATCATCTGCACTGACATCAGAGGAGCGGGCAAGGTCAACGTAATCCTAAGCAACTCTTGGGCCACAAAACCTACTATGTGACAAAGTAGATCATAACTTCACCGTGAGCCAACCCAGCACTCGAGTGCGAGGAGGTCGCCTAACGGATGTTCTCGGTGCTGATCGTTCAAGGCATTGAACACGGAAACGGCCACCTCGGCTTCCCGCACATAATCAGAGGTCTGTTGTCGCCTGCTGAACCGGTCACAATGGCCAAGCAAGTTACTCTAAGGACGAATAGAGTATCTACAATGAGGAACCAACAGTGTTTGCTTACTGAAGTGAGATGGCGGCGTTACTGACAAGATCGGCGTGTCCAATCATAAGAAGCTCCTGATCCACACCCGTCACTTCCACTGCTTCGGGCATAATTCAAGCCATGAGTTGTTCATCACTGCGGCATTCTACGAGGAATGCCACTTGCAGAGCGTTCGGGAATTCCAATCCGGATATCTGGATATCTGATGGAGCAATCAAATCGAATACGAGAACAGGCTCGTGTGGTTCTGATTGATGATTCGAGTTTTGTCCTTCAAGGGCTGCAAGTAGCTCTGTCGAAGAGCAAACGTATCCTTGTCGTTGGGACCGCGCGTACCGAAGGTGAGGCCGTGGCCCTTATGCAGGCATGTCAGCCGGATGTGGTCGTCATGGATGTTCGAATGGGGGGAGCGAGCGGCATCAATCTTTGCAAGGTCATTCGTGAATCCTTTCCGACAACCGCCGTTCTTTTCTTCACGGCCGATGACGATAAGTTCATCCTGCGGTCAGCCATTCTTGCCGGCGCCCGGGGTTACTTGCTGAAGGGCGCATCGGAGGAAACCATCGTGAAGAGCATCGAAGCGGTAGCCGCCGGTGAGTCCATCATGGACCGGCAATTGACGCAGCAACTTCTCTTGTGGGTTCGAGATGGAAGACAAGCCGTACAACGCGAGCGAAAGGAAGAGTGTTCAAGCGCAGATCTTCGAGTGCTTTCGCTCGTTGCAGCCGGAAAAAGCAACAAAGAGATCGCACAGGAGCTGAATGTTACGCCAGGTACTGTTACGACCCACCTCCGGGCGATCTACAAGCGGTTGCGTATTTCGAGAAGATCGGAGGCGGCGAGTTACTTTATACGGCATCAAAATGGCGCCTCTAGGAGTGCAAACTACACTGAGTAACCACCCTTTCATGACTTTCTCAGTTGCGGGTTGATCAATTCGCGCGCTCTTACGCCCTCAGGTGAATCCAATCAGATACAGAATCTAATTGGATACATTCTTTGGATGAGGTGTGTCTTCTGTCCTCCCAGTCCATGTTGACCGGGTAATGGAATATATCAAGGATCTTCTTGCTGTCATGATATGTGATACATTTACCCTCTTAAAGAAAGGCTTAGAAAGACTTATTGAGAATATATCAGTACAGCGGTTCTACTAGGTGCGTTGGAATGGAACTCGCATAGCATCTGCCCCATCAACTAGACGATCGAATAGGACGTGGCGATCAAGGTTAGACCCGCTCATAAGTAACATTTCTATAAGGCCCACATAATGTCATGGTAATAAGAAGCGATTAGTATGTCGTCATAATGAGTATGCAATTACTTAAGAGTAAGGTAGTTTTCTGGCCTCCGTCATCAAGCCAACTCTTTACTAATTATTGATTTGCAACGACAGGTTTTCCGAGTGCCCTGTATGCTGACCCATAGTGCGATGCGGATGCCGGCCGTCGTTTTCATGGTCGCTCTTGTGATGGTGTGCGGAGGATGTGGATCCTCTGTGCCCGATGAATCTGCAAATTTGCAGTCATCTGCGATGACCTACGCCAACCAGGCCGGGAGGGCGAGCATCCCTCCTTCGCTGCCAATGAGCAATAGGACTATTGATGAGAAGAAAATGGAAGGAAATGTCAACGGGACTGTGTCCGTAGGCCAATCGGAAGAGCATACGTCCACGTCGATTTCTTCCATTCCGCTTTCCGTTGCGAAAGATTTGCACTCCCCAGAGGCCCGCGACCGCTATCGGGCGCTGGATTACTGGGAAACTAAGGATAGTAAGGCGCCCGTAGATCTGGTGTTCGAGGCGCTGGAGGATGACGATCCAGCCGTGCGGGCCAAGGCCACAGCGATCGTCGAACAATACTGGGCCGTCAAGGAGGAAAAAGAACGGAGCTGATCAGGATCTCGGCAAACGAGCCAGTGCTTCACGTCCTGCTACGTGACACCATCGAAGCAAGTATCTCGCAACAATTTCAAGAACATTGTGAAACAGGATACAGAGTGTTTTTATAACCAAAAGGAGGCTATGAATGAAACGTATTCGTTGTGCATCCCTCATTGCCATGCTTCTGCTGGGCGCAGGGCGAATCGCCTTTGCAGCCGATGCGACCTTTACCGTCAACGATACGCCGGGTTATTGGTTTGATATGGGGGCGGACATCACCGGCACCGGCAGCCGTTCCCTGGCCATTGTGAATCCAGGTAACAAGGTCTTCTTCAAGCAAACTCAAGGTGGGCCGCGGGATGTGGAGAGCCGCCACACCATCACTAGCTTGATCTGGCCGGAGAATGCACCGGAGTTCGCACCTGGCCGAGGGGTCATCGATCAGGACACTGCCCATACCGACAATTATGATGTCACTCTCACAGAACCTGGCTTGTATGTCTTTGTATGCAAACTGCATCCCTACATGCTCGGCGGTGTCATTGTAGATAATCCCGGCACGCCTGGGCTCGATCTCGGAGCAAAAATCACGCTCTTAGGAACAAGCTTGGGCAAGGTGACGTTTCCTACCGCATCGGACCTTGGCCTTCGCCTTTTGCGCGCCTTTTTCGTGGTCACGAGTCCATCCAACTGGAAGGACTACACGAAGGTCGGCACGATCTATCAGCCGAAGTATCCTGACGTAGAGGTCAATGTCGGTTCTGCCGTCGTCAATTTAAAGGAAGCCATCCTCGGGAAAAATTTTGACGGACAGCCGATTGAAAAACAGGTGAAGCCCCGCAAAAAAGGTATAGGGGAAGTCTGGATCGATACGGCCTACGAGTTGACGCAAGGAAAAGCGGAGTGGTTTCCAGGCACGGTGACGGTCGTGTCGGCCACCAGTTGGGAAGTCAAGCGCAAGATCGCGCTTCCCGAGCAGAAGATGAATAACGGCCATAACATGTGGGCCAGTCACGATCAGAAACAAATCTATCAAACTGAGTGGCACGGAAAGAGCCTTTACGTGCTCAATCGTCATAACGGGAAGCTGATTCAGGAGCTGGATCTAGACGGAAAGTGCAACGATCCCGCTCACGTCATGACGCGAGTGGATACGCAGCAAGTTCATGTGACATGCAACGGCGAAGACACCGTGGCTGAGTACGATCGTCTCCCGTCCGGGCTGCTCGCCTTCAACCGTTTCATCCCGATGTCAAAGGACGGGTCGAAACAGACTCAACCTCATGCTCATTGGATGGGGTACGACGGCCACTCGATGGCGACTCCCAATTCGAATACGAACGATTCGACCCTGTTCGATTTCACTGAAAACAAAATCATTGATCAACAAGCAACCGGTGCATTACCTATCGCGGCGGGGATGATGCCGGATTCGAGTAAATATTACGTGTCTAACTACCTCGGGCACACCACTTCGGTCATGTGTGGGCCACTCGGCAAGGGCTGTGAACCAGGGAAGAAGATCAAAGACATTGAACTTTTACTCGGCAGCTATGATGTGATGACTGGGCCAACCGGGGCACCGATTGGCGCTCTCCCGATTCAAACACCGGTTAGTCCAGACGGGAAGTTCGTGATCATCGGCAATACGCTGACAGGGACGATCGCCATCATCGATACCGCCACGGATATGTTGGTGAAGAGCCTCGCCTGCGATCCGGGCTGTCATGGTGTGAATTTCGGCGCCAAGAAGGGCGGCGGGTACTATGCCTATGTGACCAGCAAGTTCGCGAACCGGCTGATCGTCTTGGACTACGATCCGAATAATGACGGCAATGTGGATGACGCCGAGATTGTCGGCGCTGTGGTATTAGCGGATGATAATGTCGCCAAAGACGATAAAATCACCGGTAACCGAGGCCAAGGCGGTCAAGGTGTGCTGGCGATACCAAACGTCTATAACGGTTGGGTACAAGAGCTGCCGGTCGGGTACAAGGCTCAGCTCACGAGAGAACAGCGGAATCCGATCGGACCTCTTCCTGGCCGGAACCCGCATGCTGAATAAGACTGAATAAGGAATAGGTTGCGTAGTTCCGCACCGTAACAACTACCACCGGCGACGGCACGATGCCGTCGCCGGTGGCGACTTGCCTCTTGGTTGCAACCTCACTGAAAAAATCCTTACCTGAAGTGGTGTTCTTGCAAAATTACCGAAACGGGATATCGCCGATGTGCCACCTGATCGGGTATAACTCAGTGGCGGTGATTTTGGACTGACGGTCGTAAGGTGGGCTAAATGTGACGAACCCTACACGGCTGATTTCAGCAGATCGTTGTCTGCTTCCACCGGTGTGCCGCGCAGCGCATTCACAAGTCGTCTGTACCGTTCCTCGGCCCACGCATTGAAGGACTCGGCGTCCGGGAACACGAGGTCCCATGCTTTGGCTGCTTCCAGCATCAAGAGCTGTTGGGGCTTGCTGTGTCCGGGGAACAAGACGACGAGGACGACGGAGTTGCCGGTGAGGCTGATGTCCTTAAAGATATGGATCACGGACGAAGAAGGAAGCGTGATCTCCCGGGAGGCTGCTTCGACGATGGGTTGATAGAGGCGATGCAGTAATTGCGCTGTGACCTCGTGCGGGTCGGCGGGGGTCAGAAGGCGAGGATTGGGTCTTTCTCCGAATAAGTTTTCCGTCAGATAGGTGGCCGCCTCCCATGTGGGCATCGTGCCCGAGGCCACCAAGAATTCGCAGAGGTAGGCGATCCAGTTTCGGTTCCGGCGGCGTTTGCGGACCCCGGTCAACTTTTTCACCATACTGGCAATCCTTTCTCTGTGACCCTGGCGGATGAGTGAACCGGGCGGTAGGAAAAAAAGTATATCGGCGGCACCGCAGCCGGTCAACGAATTGCCGACATCGAGCAAGGCGACGGTTCAGTCTAGGAGAGCTTACGGCTCGCGGAATGTATTGGAGCGCAAACGGTCTGCGTATTGATCATGGATGCGCGCGACTTCTTCCGACGATGCGACAAAGACATCTAGCAGCTCCGGGTCGAAGTGTTCGCTGCGGTGTTTGAGCATGAGGTCAATGGCATGACCAAGCTCGAAGGCCGGCTTGTAGACCCGTTGGGTCGTCAGCGCGTCAAACGCGTCGGCGATCGCGGCAATGCGGCCTTCGATAGGGATGGCGTGGCCTTGTAACCCCCTGGGATAGCCGGTGCCGTCGAAGCGCTCATGATGGGTGTACGCGATGACGGCTGCAACTTTCAGCAGCTCCGCGTCCGACCCGCTGAGGATCTTGTATCCGATTTCGGCGTGCTGCGCGATCACTCCGAATTCTTCTCGTGTGAACTTGCCGGGTTTCAGCAACACATGATCCGGAGTGCCGATCTTACCGATGTCGTGCATGGGGCTGGCCGTGCGGATCAAGTCGCATCGCTCCGGGGTGAGGCCGGCCTTGCGCGCGAGCAACTCACAATAGTGGCTCATGCGTTGAATGTGTTGCGCGGTCGCATTATCGCGAAACTCCGCGGCAATGGCGAGCCGCTGAATAGTTTCCTCGCGCGACAGGCGGAGTTCCTTTTCGGTGCGTTCCAGCCAGTCCAACGCCTGCTGTAAGGCGAGTGTTCTTGTTCGGACGATATCCTCCAGATTTTCACGATGGAGACGGTTTTCCATTTCGAGCCGTCGGCGGCGGAGGGCATTGGCGACGTCGATGAGAACTTCATTGGACTCGAACGGCTTGATGATGTATCCGAACGCACCGACGTCGAGAGCGGCATTGGCCAGGACCGAGCTATCGAGGCCCGTGACCATGATCGCCGCCGTATGTTTGTGCTCGGTGAGCATGTCACGCACCAAATCCATGCCGGATTCTCCAGGCATGTTGACGTCGCACAGCATCAATGCAAATGGCTGGTCATTCAGCTTTTGTCGCGCCTCGCGGGCATCGGAGGCGCATTCTACCGAATATCCATGAGATTGAAGCAAATAGGTGAGGAGCCGCCTGATCGGCTCTTCGTCGTCGACCACCAGAATATTGCGGTTATCGACCAGGGCTTGATGAGTCGTCAGGTCCAGCAGTGTCGCCATGTGTCGGATTCGTTGGGATCGTCGACGCCGAGGATTGTTTTGTGTGTTCTTTATCGGCTCATTGGCATTTGACTTGACTACCGCAGGAACGCCGCTGCACTTTTTGTGCCATGGAGTTCCCAGTTTTTGATTTCAATTTTATCGGCCGCCTTCATCTTACTGTTCGGAGAGACAAGTGCGAACCATCGCTTCTGGAGAGGTGTTACAAGTGGACCTCGGCCATTCACTGATTCCTATGCAGTGACGTCTTATCCTGGGCCATATGCCTTGGAATGTACAGAATTTACCGGAAGAGAGGGGCTCGATTTGTACGAATGGTGAAATGAAACAGATTGGTTTTGAGCTATCCGGCTACTGGCACTCTTCGAGTCAGCGATCGGTTTGCGCTTTCTTAAGGCCTTCACTATAATTCGGGTTCCACTATTGCGGAAGGGACGTAAAATGAGTGGAATTTCGGGGTTAGTGCGTTTCGATGGTCGCCGCAGAGATCAGGTCCGCCCCGTGAAAGTGACGCGCAACTTCATCAAGCATGCCGAAGGGGCTGTGCTGATTGAAATGGGAGACACGAAGGTCATTTGTACCGCGTCTGTCGAGGAAAAGGTCCCTCCGTTTCTGAAGGGCAAGGGGACGGGGTGGGTCACGGCGGAGTATGCGATGTTGCCGCGTGCAACCCATGAGCGTTCGCCGCGAGAGGCGGTCAAAGGAAAGCAAGGTGGTCGAACCTTGGAGATTCAACGTCTCGTCGGACGTGCTCTGCGGTCCGTAACCGACATGACTCAATTGGGAGAACGGTCCATTTGGATCGACTGTGATGTCATTCAGGCGGACGGGGGGACGAGAACGGCATCCATCACCGGCGCCTTTATCGCATTGGCTGATGCCTGCGCCGTGCTGAAGAAACGAGAGTTGTTGAAAAAGATTCCCTTGACCGATTATTTAGCCGCCATCAGCGTCGGAAAGGTCGGAGGTGAGATGATGGTGGACCTCGCCTATACCGAGGACTCGATGGCCGAAGTGGATATGAATTTAGTGATGACGGGGCGCGGCCGGTATGTCGAGGTACAGGGTACGGCCGAACGTACGCCGTTTGCGAAGCAAGATATGGATGAGTTTCTGAACCTCGGCTGGCAGGCCATCCAACGGCTGACTGCCATTCAGAAAGAGCTGATCGGTGCGCTCACCTGAGGGGCCGATTGAAGAAATCCTCCTCGCGACCAGGAATCCGGACAAAGTCAGGGAACTCACTGCTCTTCTCGGAGACCTGGGAATCCGCATCCGCACGCTGATCGACTTCCCCAACGCGCCGGAAGTTACAGAAGACGGCATAACCTGCGAAGCCAACGCACTGAAAAAGGCAAGGGAAATTGCCTCTGCCACAGGCATTCCGTCTGTTGCGGATGATACCGGACTTGAAGTGGATGCGTTGGATGGAAGACCGGGTGTGTTTGCGGCCCGCTATGCGGGCGAACACGCCACTTACGAGGACAACTGTAAGAAGCTCCTCAAAGAGCTGGATGGCGTGCCGCCGGCCAGGCGAACTGCCCGATTCCTGACGGTCGCCGCCTTGGCGATGCCGGGAGGAATCTCCCGAGTGGCCACGGGAGTTCTGCTTGGTGTCATCGCAGAAGGGTCTATTGGTACGCAAGGATTCGGATACGACCCCGTATTTTTCGTCCCGGAGCTCGGTCGTACGTTGGCCGAGTTAACGGCTGAAGAAAAGAATCGGATCAGCCATCGAGCGAAAGCATTCCGATCCATGGCCGACATTCTGCGACCATTGGCCGTCATGAGGCTCTGAGCCGCGTGGGATCCGCACATAGGTCAAGGTAGGCATTATCTGGACACCGGGCAGAACGTTCTTGTATAAAATGGTCTGGTGTCATCTCATCAAGTCTGCGATGGAGACGAGCCGTCGGGGCGTAGCGCAGCCCGGTAGCGCGCCTGCTTTGGGAGCAGGATGTCGGAGGTTCAAATCCTCTCGCCCCGACCATAATGTGAAATCCAATAGACCATCGAGAGGTTTGAAGCGGCGGAGCGCCGACGGCTAGGAGGAAAAGGTCGTTTCTTCGCGACCGTCAGCGAAGACGCCGGGCCGGAGGCCAAATCCTCTCGCCCCGACCAAACCGCACTTCGTGTGTACCGTGCGCTAAGATCATGGATGTATCGTATTGGCGCGCACGGATAAACCCCTCCAGTGACTGTATTCTGTTGCTCGCTCGTACCGCCGGCTATTCATCGCGTTATCGTAATTGATGCCGGCGGATAAAACCCACAAGTAGTCCTGCTTCCCATTAACAACCGCACTTCGCGCGTGCCGCGCGCTCTTCATCGTCGTATCGTAGTGCCGCGCACGCATAAACACCTTCAGTATCTTTTCTCATTTCGGAGCTCGCTCGATCCGGAGCCTAACGATTGAGGCGACGGGATAAAACCACCAGCAGTAGTCTTTGCCAACACCAAGCCCGCTCGACTGGGAGACGAACGTAGCTGATAGGTAAGGCCGTTCTTTACGCATGTAGAATCGACCGGCAGACTGCGAAGCAGTACTCCCACGGCGAAAGTGGATGGAATGATTCACGCTGCTGCTGGAGAGGTTGAACACGAGCCGGGACAGGTAATAGATCCCATCCCGGCTCGTATCCAGCACATTGGATCACGATGGAAACCCTTCTGGTCAGAGCCGCTTCACTTCCATGACTCGGATTACTCGCGGGCCAAGCCGATCGCTACATACATCAAACCAACTACGGCACCGAGCAATAGCAGTACAATCATCAACACCATCATTGCCTTGCACCCCCTTTCAAGCAGTCTGTCGCAAGCGCTCTCCACACGTCATGCTTTACGCATGAACGTCGTCAGCATGATCACTGCAAAAATTATCGTGCCTGAAATCGTCCACATGGCCATCTCATCACTCATCATGTTTGTACCCGTCCTTTCCGTATCTCCATCGTGATTCATTCACGTGGAGTTTGAGGTGTGTACTCGAACTCCGATCATGAAGTCCGAGTTCTATGGTGATCGTTTCTTCATGCCAAGGTCTAAGCATTTCTTAAGCCACGCGTAACCGGCATCTAAGTCGTTATGTTTTGAGCACTTGCACGGAGAGGCTCATGCCGTGCAACATGCACCTGAATCTGAATGGATTCCAGGCTGGATCAAATTGGATGCGAATAATATGGGAAACGACAGTCGATCGCTGTCCGAAGCTACTCTATGAGAGGTAGGGACGAGATGAAAACATTTTGACGGGTGCCGCCGCTTCTTCAATCCGAGGAAGCCGAAGCGGGCGGTTTGCCGGCAATCCGCTTTTGACGGAGCAGTTTGGTGAAATAGGTCCGTTGCAGGCCCAGCTCGACCGCGGCCTTTGTCTGATTCCATCCGTTCCTGCGCAACGCGTTCTCAATCAGCTTCCGGCTATATGCATCCATACATTCATGATAGGAGTGCGAAACGGTCCCATTGCCCGGCTCTCCATCGATGGTCGGCGTGTGTTGTGGAGCATCTGGAGAGTCGGCCAATATCAGGTCTTCCGGTTCAATCGTATCTCCGGTGCACAAGACAAGGGCGCGGGAGATCACGTTGTCCAGTTCACGGATATTGCCGGGCCAGGAGTAGCGTTGCAGCGCCTCCACGGCTAGGTCGCTGAGCGCGTACCGCTTGGACAAGCCCAGTTTGGCGGGGCGACAATCGACGAAGTGCCGCGCGAGGGCGAGTAGATCGTCCATTCGCTCGCGGAGGGGAAGCGGCGTGACCGTGATGACGGCAAGGCGAAAATACAGGTCTTCGCGAAACGTCCCTTTGCGGACGGCCTGTCGCAGGTCTTTGTTCGTGGCGGCAAGAACCCTCACATCGACTGTGATGGGCTTGGTGCCCCCGACTCTCGTAAACTGCTGCTCGTGTAAAGCCCGCAGAACTTTGGCCTGTGTGCTCAGGCTCATGTCGCCGATCTCGTCGAGAAACAACGTTCCGCCGTCCGCCTCCTCGAAGTGGCCTCGCTTCATCGACGCGGCGCCGGTGAAGGCGCCTTTCTCGTGCCCGAAGAGCGCGCTCTCGATCAATGTCTCGGGAATCGCCGCGCAATTCACGGCCAGGAAGGGCTTGTGACAGCGAGGACTCCAACGGTGAATCGCGCGCGCCAGCACTTCCTTGCCGGTGCCGGTTTCGCCGAGCAGCAAGACCGTCGCGGTCGAGGCCGCCGCCTTCTTGGCCAGCGCCAGTTGCGCGTTCATTTGCTTGTTGGTTCCGACGATGGGGTCCAATTGGTCGTCGATCTTCTTGTGAAGCCAATTGACCTGGCGTCGAAGATCGACGGTCGCCAAGGCCTTGTTGATCACGACGGTGAGGTGGTCCGAGGTGAACGGTTTCGGCACAAAGTCGAAGGCGCCGAGCTGCATGGCCTGCACCGCGCGTTCGATCGTCCCGTACGCCGTGAGCATCACGATAAGCGGAGTGGTATAGGCCCCCGAAGTTTGGGCGGTATTGTCATCCCGTGGGGCGGTGCGGGCGGAGATTTCACCGACCTGCTTTAACACATCCAGCCCTGAGAGCACTGGAAGTTCGAGGTCCAACAGGACAAGATCGGGCCCCTCTTCCTGGATCAAGCGCAGGGCATCCTTCCCGTTCGTGGCCGTCAGCGGTTCATGCCCCATCCAGGTGACACGATTTTCTAAGCTGAGAAGGATATCGCGATCGTCGTCGACGATTACAATTTTCGCGCGCATAGGGATTCTCCTATCTTGATGGACAATTCTTCGCTCCGTAACCGAAATGCCTCCGACTCGTCATGTTACTCCGACCACAACCGATCTATTATGATGCAGCGATTGGAAGCGTAAAATAAAAGCGAGACCCGCTGCCGGCTTGACTGTCGACCCAAATCACGCCTTGGTGCATGGTCACGAGGGTCTTGGTGATGCACAAGCCGAGTTGAGCGCCTTGTGATGCCGGCATTGCCGAGGGCACTCTGGAAAACTCATCGAAAATGTTCGTGAGATGGGGAGAATCAATTCCGCAACCGGTATCGGCGACGCATGTCTGTACGAATCCCGCCGGAGATTCGCAAAACTCTACCGTTATTCGACCGCCGGGCGGCGTGAATTTTATGGCATTCCCGATGAGATTCCACAGAATCTGCTCCAACTTGTCGCGGTCGCCGCGGACAGCCGGAAGCGACTCGATCGGCTCGATGGCGAGAGACACGTTCTTTTCCGAAGCGACCATCTGCAAACTGTCCGCGGCGATGGTTGCGAGCTGTTGAATGGAAACGTCTTCCATTCGAAGCTCGATTCTTCGGGTGTCGAGGCGTGACCAATCGAGCAATTGAACGATGATTCTCCCAAGTCGGGCGACGTTGTGTTGGATGCGCGTCAGGTAAGTCCGTTGCATGTCGGTCAACGGGCCCGTGACACCGTCAAGCATGTTTTCCGCAAAGCTTCGAATCGCCGTCATGGGCGTCCGCAGTTCGTGCGACACGACGGAGAGGAATGTCGATCTGCGGCGATCATGTTCTTGAAGTTGCGCGTTGGCGCGAGACAGCTCCTCCGTGCGCTGCTCGATGCGTTCCTCGAGATGCTGTGTCAGCTCAGCCAGATCAGAGTAAGCCTTGGCATTATCGACGGCAGCCGCCACATGGCTCGCAATAGTCAGTAAAATATCCAGATCCTCGTCGCTGCACGGGCGTGAGCCTCGGTCAGCCGACAAAAACCCGAGAGTCTTGGTATGGCTCTGGAGCGGCACCGCGACGAAAGACCGAATTCCCGACCGGCGCAATAGCTCCAACAGCGGTGGAAATATGCGATGAGGAATGGCTTCAATATCAGGGATCAGCAATGGCTTGCTGTGAATGAGCAGATCCGCCGCGATGCCGCCGTCCACGATGGGTAATTCCAGCCGGTACGCCGCCTCTGCGAGTTCAGGCGAAACACCGATGATACGAGCGAATGAGGCGCAGTTCTTTTCCGGGTGGTGAAGCATGACCGCCATCCGAGAAAAACCGAGGTTCTCCGCGAGCAACTGGAGCACCGTTTCAAGCAGCTGATCCATGTCGAACATGCTGGCGCTTGCGATGGCGGCGCTGGCCTGGTGCACGGTGGTCAATTGCGTGACTTGCCGGCGGATCGTCTCAAGATTCCGGGTGATGGCCTGATTGCGTTCATGCAAGGACTCCGTCATGGCATTGAACACATGGGTCAGCTCACCGACCTCATCGTTGGAGGATGCCATGAGGCGAATCGGCGCATCGTCCCCTTGTGCGACCTGGCGAGCGGAGTCGGCCAGGCTTCGTAGCGGTGTCGTGATACGCGAGGTGAGGATATGCGCGCCGAGGATGCCTGCGGCGATGATGAGCATCGTGAGGATCGACACGTTGCCGATGACGACCAGCAGGGCCTCTTTGGCATGCGCGTTGGTGATTCCGATGCGCACGAGGCCGACGACCGGAGAACGTGTCGGCAGAGGGAAGCTTCTCTCTTCCAATTCAACCGAGAGCGGCGGCAAGGCGGTATCAGCCGATGATTCGCGAAGCACCGGCATGGCGAAGTCGAAGAGTGTTTCATTCCTCACAAAAAACGGCAGGAGCCAGTCCGACGACTCATCCTGGGGGATTAATGTCTGTTCAGCGGAATGAACAAATCTGGTGATGAGGGGGGAGGTCAGCGGAGCCTGGAGCAGCGATTTCGATACTCGGTCGTCCGGGAAAAGCGCCTGTTCCGTGGCCGGAGACGACACGTTCGAAGACCTCCGAACGCGTTTACTTTGCCGGTCCAAGATACGTCCGTCGGAGGCGGTGATGATCACGTAGACGACCTGGTCGATGGCCATGAGGCTCTGCATGAATTGATCGAGGGTGGCACGATCTTCGAGCACCACACCGGCCACACGGAAATGGTCGTTCCCCACGGTATTGGTCAGCAGGATGCTGCCGAGTTCCTGCAGATGATCCGTCATGACCGCGCGTCTGGTCTCGATGAAATACCAGCTCAACGAGGAGCAGGCCACGATCAGAATAAGGCTGAAAAACAGCATGAACTTCAAGCGGAGACTGAAGAATCGAGCCGCCGGCCTTGGTCCGAGGTTCTGGTCGTGCCGGAGTCGTGAGGTGTCCATGAACCGACTCACCTAATAGGTTTCGTCGATAAGGCTGTCAAAGTCTTTTGGAATCGAGATGCCGAGATACCGTGCGGTCTTGAGATTCACCGTGATCCTGACCCGCTGGACAACGACGGGTTTGAGCGGCAGCAATTTTTCGCCGTCCAAGATGCGCTTCGCAAGGAGACCGGCTTCGCGGCCGACTTCGCTGTAGTCGACCGACATGCTGAGCAGCGCGCCCAGCCGCGTAAATTCCGATGAAAACCCGATGACGGGAACGTGTTTGGCCAACGCCGATTCGAGAATAAAGCGGATCGATTCGTCCGTCAGCACGGTCGAGTCCGGAATGAGCCATAAGGCTTCCGATTCGGACAAGAGAGACCGTAGCTGTTGTGGAACTTCCTTTTCGTTCTCGACCGGAAACCCCCGCAATTGGAATTCATAGGTGGAGGCTCGCGATTCCGCTGCTTTCAATTTGGGCGCAGTCTTGTCGGGATCGTACATCATGCCGATCCGGCGCAGGGTGGGCAGGAACGCGCGCATGATCTTGAGCTGACGGTCCGCAGGAATTTCCAGCAGGACCCCGGTCATATTCTCAGCGTTGAGGCGATGTTTCAAGGGGTCGAGAATCATCATGTACAGCACCGGGATATCCACGATCTCCAACTTCGCCGCCAGCGCCGCCTTCAATCCGACAGCGACCACGAGCGCTGAGTCCGAGGCGCGGAGTTTTCTGGCGAGTTGCTTTCCCCGTTCGAGATCGCCCCGCAGATCATATTCGGTGTAGGTCGTTCCGCCCGGCGCCGTCGCCTTGAATCCTTCGATGGCATCATTGTAAGCCTTCAGGTCGGACGATCTCAGGATGGCGATCTCCGTACCCGCTGCATGCGCGGCGACGGGAATGGAGAAGAAAACGGCGATGAGGGTAAAAGACACGAGCCAGGCATGCAGTGAGCGCACGCGTCTCCTTCTTCGGCATCTGAAGGCAAGTGCCACGTTCCCAACCTCCAGGAGTACAGCTAAAATCGCACTGTCACCCAGCCCATGACGCGGCTGCCGATGAGGTCGCCCAAAGGATGCTCGCGGTGTTTGTCGTTGAGCGAGTTGAACGCAGACACCGCGACCTCCGCCTCGCGGCGATAGCCGGCCGCCGCTGCCTCCTGCCAGAACCGATAGGCCCCTCGCAGGTTCAGGAGCTGGTAATTCCCGACATACGTATCGGGCGGGACCACGCCGAAGGCGGTGAACAATGAGAAGCCGGGAGAAAGCGGATACGTGGCGGCGCCGACATAATGGTAGGCGATCTCGCCGCTGAGTCCGTTCTCCCACTGGGCTCGCAGGCCGGCGTTGTATTTGAACCGGGGTCCTGCCCGTTGGGAAGTCCCCGTGAGCGTTTGACCGATCTCCTGATAGGCAAAGTTGCCGAACCCGCTCAGCCACTTCGTCGCGAGGAATTCCATGCCGGCCTCGCCCCCATAGATGTCGGCCACCCCACCTGCCTGAGCGATATTAGGGAGACCAAACGTGATCAGGTCGGTGAGATGGTTATAAAAGAGCGCGGCACGGGTCCGGAGGCGGTGTTGGAGATACCAGCCTTGATACTCCACTTCATAGGAGACGATCTTCTCAGGACGGAGGCTCCCACTGCCTCGACTAAAGAACGGTGCCGGGGAGGCGGTGGGCGGGGGGAGGGTAATGAAGATAAGGTTCTCTGCATAGGTCTCAAATAGCGTCGGGGGGCGATATCCCACGGCCACAGTCGCGCGGAAGGTGTGATCAGGAGCCGGTGTAAATAGGAGTGAACCCCGCGGGCTGATCGTCGGATTGATGAAGGTGTCGAGGTCATAACGCACGCCGCCGACCACTTGGAACATTGGTGAAGGTTTCCATTCACCCTGCAAATAGAACCCCAGCCGATCCTCGGTACGAAAGCGATCAATACGGTTTTGCGACAGGGTGTTATGCCGGTAGTTGATCCCAGCCGCGAGGCGCGTGGTGGCTCCCAACTCGATTCCCTGCTGGGCCTCGATATTGTACGTGTTGCCCCGTGAATTCAGATCTGTGTTGAAGTTTCGATCGGTGGAGCGCAGAAACGGGGCGATCAGAGGATTGACGCTCTGAGGTCCGCTGAGGTCATAACCGTTCCAGAAGGCCCGAATAAAAAAATTCGGCCGCTCATAGCCCGCATGGGCATAACCAAGAGTCGGCGTACTAGTCTGTACAGTCGTAGCCACAACATGTCCATCGAAGTCAGTCACATCCACAAGCCCGCCTGAGAACGAGAGCTTCGATTCTCCTCCTAGTGCATATTCGGTTTGGATGTTGAACTTATTGTCGCGGTACGCCAGTGTGCTGCCGCTGCGCCACTGTTGGTTTTGATCATGGCCGTAGGAGAGGCGATAGCCGAATTTTTTATGCCTATTGGCATAGACGGCGGCGCTGCTGATCGTGCCATAGGCGCCGCCTCCGAACTGAAGCGTCGCGCCCTTCATCTCCTCCGGCGACTTCGTGATGATGTTGATGATGCCGTCGAAGGCATTGAAGCCATAGAGCACCGAGGCGGGGCCTTTCTGAACCTCGATGCGTTTGATTTCCGGCAAGGTGACGGGGATAGCCTTCCAGTACACGCTCCCTTGCACATCGACATAGATGGAGCGGCCATCGACCATAACCAAGAGCTTGTTGCTGACCAGTTGGTTATTCCCCCGCATGCTCACGTTGAAGTCCGCGCCGGTCACCTGCATGACTTCCAGGCCGGGAATGCGGCGAAGCACCGTCGGCAGATCCGTGGCGCCGGAATGGCGGATGTCTTCGTCGGTGATCACATAGACATTGGATGGGGCCTGCGAAATGGGTTGCTCGTAGCGCGACGCAATACTGACCGTTTCTTCTTCCTTGAGGAGTAGGAGTTCGGCAGGAATCCCTTGAGGAGACGGCGCGCCCAATTCGCTTTTCTGTTCTGCTGTCCGGGCAGCGACGGGGAACAAGACGAATAAAGCAATTGCGACAAGCGAAAGGCAGGCAAGAGATAAGATTTGCCCATGTCGTATTATTCTCACCCGCTTATTCTCACCCGCCCTACCCTGGCGCGCCGAGACGCGCCTCTCCACGCCCACCCGCTCGCCTCGCGGCGAAGCCGAGGGCCCAACCCCGGCGAGCCAAGACGCGCCTCTCCACGTGAGTTCTGTTTCCATACGGCAATCAGCGTGCCATCAATGTCTCAGCCGGCAACAGCTGCAATGGAAACATTATTCATGCAAAAGCACAGGAATCTTGAACTGGATGATGTTCGGATAAAAAGCCTGAAGATGAGGGTGGATCAAAATGGATTCATGCTGAATCAAAATAGATTCATGCCGACAAATCCTAGGTCTCATAGATGTGATAGGAGCTATCTCGCATTGTTCTGAATGGAGCGAAGATCCCAGTCCGCCACCCCGTTGAGTCCGACTTGCCTCAGGAGGGCCGCGCGTAACCGGCGAAGCGACGGGTCCTTTGGATCTTTTTGGATCAGCGAGCAGACACAGCCCATCGCATCGTACCAAAACCCGATAAGGGCATTGGTGCGCACGCTTTCGCGGTCACAAGTCAGATTCACCGTGGTGATCGTCAGACATTCACTGAGATCGCATCGCTCGATCATGCCGCCTGCGACGATATCCCTGGAGTGGGACTCGGGATTCGGGCTGGCCGACACATACCAGCGGTATTGGACGTTCGGTTCAAGCGCCAGTCCCAGGCTTTTGAGGTCGATGGATTGAACCCCCGGCTCGGTTGGAGCCGGAAGAGAACCTTCATAGAGCGGCGCTATCTTTTGACTGTCGTTGAGCGTGAATCGCAGCGCGTAGGTCGTCGGTTTCGAGAGATACCAATTCAGTATCGGCGTCTGCTTGATCGTCAAGCCCACATGGTCAGGAACCAGGGCGACGAGTTCCGGTTCATTGCCGTCCGTTCCCCGTAACGTGCCCCCGACTCGGGCGCGCGGAGTCGGTTTCTTCGGCGGCGTGTAGAGGAGAGGCGGCGAGTCGTCCTGCTCGCCGGCTTTTGCCGCCGTCGCCTTGTCTGCGGCGTCCGGGATATGCACGCCCGCAACGGTCTGTAGAAGAAGACCGAACCCTAGGATCAACAGATATCTCAGCACATATCTCATGGCGCTTCTCCTTATCACATCATAGCCAATTATTGAGCAACAGAAACGGCGACCAGTAGGCCGGGTGTTCATAAACCCTGTCGCTCAGCAACTTCAACTGCGCGCGCCGGAGCGCGGCGGCCTTCGAGAGCGCCGGATTGCGCAGTTGCCGGTAAAACTCTGAAATCAACGAGGCCGAGGCGTCGTCGTTGATGAACCAGAGCGTGGCCAATGCGCTCCGAGCTCCGGCCTTCAACGCCACACCGGCCAGGCCAAGCGCCGCGCGATCGTCCCCGATGCCGGTCTGGCAGGCGCTCAAGGTCAACAGTTCCAGCGGCTCCTGCCGGAAGCGGAAGAGCCCCACCAATTGATCGAGCGTCTGCATCGTCAATTTTCCATCGAACGTCAGGAGAAACGATTCGTTCGCGTCGGTGGAAAACTTGCCGTGTGTCGCGATATGTAACACGCCATACCGTCCATCACGCAATTCCTGTTCCAGTCGGGGAACCTGAAAGTCGCTGTTGATCAGTCGATCGCTCTTGTACAGCTGCTCGATGGAAGCGACTTCCTCGGCGACGTAGGGAAGAGGAGGGAATCCCTGGACGGATTTGGTGAGGCCCGCCGCGAGGAAGCGCAACTTGTCGCGATTCAGCGGTCGCGGATCGGTCAACGTCAAGCCGGGGGTCAACGCCAGGGAAAACTTATGGATCAGGAATGATGAGCCGTCATGAAGCGCGGCCAGTGGAATGGTCCGCAGGGCGCTGTCCGGCACGAACACCAACGTCGTGATCTGCGGCTGCGCGAGCTCGGGTTCCAGCGGGCGCACGAGCCAGTCGTACAACTGTTGCGCATGGGGCAAATATTCGCGGGTCGTGCGTTTTTCCACCAGCCGGCGGAATGTCCGGATTTCCTGAGTCAGCCGATCGGCGGTGACGGGGACGGAGATGCGTTTCAGGCCGGACGGCAAACTCATCAGCAGTTCCAGCCGGGAACTGAACATGATGGGGTAGATCACGACGGTGTCGGGCGACAAGCGATCGAATGCCGTCAGTCTGGAGCGGACCGCGTCGACGCAATCGTCCTTGAAGTAGTCCCGCAATTCGGCCGTCTTGTAGGCTTCGATCGCATCGCGGGCTGCGAATAAGTAGTCCTCGGCTGCGTGGCCGTCATCGGTGAGCGAGGCCCGCTGGAGCAACAGGTCGGCCAGTTCAAAGAACAACGGCTTGACGCTTTCTTGGCCGGCTAGAGGCTCATCGGGCGAGGCCTGCGCCATCTCGACGCGAATCGGTTGGAGCGTCGATGCCGCTTGCCGGTACGAAGCGATGGCCTTGTCCAATTGCCCGCTCGCGGCCAGCTGTCGGCCTAACTGCCATTGCCAGCGGTAGAGCGACTCCGGCGCATCCACGGATTGTGCTGTGAACAAGGCCCGCCTCGTGAGCTGCAGCGCTTCATCTAGGCGAGATTCTGTTTCGTACAGATGCCCGAGATACCCTAAGGCATAGGACAAGGTTCTCCTGTCGTTCAGTTGCTCAGCGACCGTGGCCGCTTCCTGCAAGACGCCCGCGGTTCGCAAGACGAGGGGATCACGGGCCAGCGGCAGTTGCTGCGTGAGGCGCTGATACGTCAAGGCAATGCCGATCAATCCCAGCGATTTCTGGCGTGAGGGCGGAAGGTTCGTCATGTGCTCGAGCGCTATGTCCAAGGCCGTGCGGCTATTGGCCGGTTGGCCGAGCCGAAGCAGGGCCCGAGCGGCATTCGTACGGGCCGCCGCGGCGAGCAGCGGCAGCTTGGCGTTCAGTGCCTGGTCCACGCTTTCTTGAAACGCCTCCAGGGCCTGCTGATCTTGCTGCTTCAATGCAAGGAGGACTCCCAGATCGTTCAACGTGCTCGCGAGGAGAGACGAGGCATGCTGTTGTCTTGCCAAGGCCGATGCTTGATGGAGATATTCCGAGGCCTCAGGGAGTTGTCCGAGCGTCAAGTACGTCCGTCCCAGATGTCCGAAGGCGGAGATTTTGGCGAGGGGATCGTCACTGTTCTGAGCGAGCGCCAGCGCCAGTTCCAAAAACTGGAGCGCCTGCTTGGACTGTCCCAACCCCATCGAGGCCTGAGCGGAGAAGACAAGGGCCTCGAACTGTGCGGGGACGTTCCCGGTACCTTTGTACAATTCCACGGCCTGTTTCCAGTGAGACAATGCCTCACCGAAGGCCCCACGCTCATACGCCAAGCCCCCTTCCTTCATCGACAGGCCGGCCGGAGAAGACACGTCATGGGATTCCGATGGTGTGGAACAGAACAGCAGGACGGTGGCCAGTACAAGGATGCAAGAGGTACCTAAAACAAAACGAATTGGTAATCGAGTGAAGGCCGACATCATGCTTCTTGCCGTCATAACGCCTGAACGATGACTTGAAGATGGATTCCATGGTCCTGCAGATTGCCGGACGGGTGGGGGACGTGATTGAGCGGTACGCCCCAATAGAGTTCGAATCTGGCTCGCTCTCGGGGCAGCACGTTCCAGCGGATGCCGAGACCGACGCTGGCGAGCGTCTCGGGAGAAGGTGTGCTGGTGCGCGACAGCCAGGCTCGTCCCAGATCGATGAATTGGGCAAACTGCAGCATATCCTCACCGCTGGCGAACTTGAGGAGAGGAATCCGGCTTTCCAGCGAGGCAAGGAACCCGTTGTCACGGACCAGCGTGTTTTCTCGATAGCCGCGCACGCTGAACCGCCCGCCCACGGGAATCTGCTCGAGCGGAAACAGTCGGTTGTTGCTCAGCTGGAGATCCAGCCGTCCCAAGATCTGCCACCCCCCCAAATAATCCAGCCGTTTCACCGCCTGTATTTGTCCCAGCCAGGATACGAACCGGCCGCTCGGCAACGGGTCTCCCTCGGGAGTGCGCACATCGCGCGAATTGATCGTGGCCCCCAGCACATCGAAACCCACACTGATGCGGGAACGGAGGGCAATCACCGACGATGGAGTCCGGTGCTGGTATTCCTGGATGAATCGGAGCGCGCTGACCTGGTTGACGCCGGTGTCGGATGAACCGGGAATAAAAATGAACGGCTGGCCGGGCAAATCGAAGGCCGAGGTAATCTTGTTGTACAGATGCTCTCCGGTCACCGCGACCGCCAGTTCGTCGGTCAGACTCCGAAAGACCGGATGCCGGAGCGTGAAACCGAAGATTTCCGACTCCGAGTTCAAGTCCAGCGCGCGGAACTGGTCATCGACGACGAGAAATTCGTTCCGGCGATAGTGGGCCGTGAAGGTCGTGTCGTAGCGGTTGACAGGCAAGGTATAGGACGTGTCGATGATGGGATGGACCCCGCGCGAGCCGCCGTACGTAATGCTGAGGGGGTCTCCGTGGCCGGTCACGTTTTGATGCGCGAGCGTAATCAGGCCCCGCTCAGCTCCCACGATCGGAGTCTGGTAATTGTTGAAATCCAGCCAGACCTTCCAGGGACGGGCTTCTTTGACCTTCACGGCGAGGACGCTTTGACCACGCTGATCTCCGGGACGGAGCTCGGCGTTGATCCGTTCAATGCGGGCATCTCGTTGGAGCAATTGCAATCGTTCTTGGATCGGCTCAAGCTTCAGCGGAGGCCTCGCGCCCAGGGCGATGCGATCGCTCAAGTAGCC
Source organism: uncultured Nitrospira sp. (assembly GCA_964465695.1). GTDB lineage: Bacteria > Nitrospirota > Nitrospiria > Nitrospirales > Nitrospiraceae > Nitrospira_D. The sequence continues at coordinate 1,391 of CAYXKP010000024.1, read as the reverse complement.
GCGCCGAAACCAGCTCGTCCCTTCGATGTCGATTCGAGACAGGACTCCCTCGATGATTTGCAGCTGGATCACCCCATCCTCCACGTCCTGATCGGGAATGACGGCGCCGGATGTGATGTAGCCTTTATTGATGTACAAAAGCGTGAGCGCCAGCCGCAACCGTTCCAAATCTTCGGTGGTCAACGTTCGGTCTGTATAGGGCTTCGTGACCGTTTCGATTTCCGCGTCCGAAAAGACGGTATTCCCCGTGACTCGGATCGCCTTCACGAATACGCGTATTTGGCCGAAGTCCTTCCGCATGTCCCCATCCGGCGGTGCCGGCACCGGTGGAAGGGTGGGGCTTGGTTCAGGAACAGGCGGTCTGAATTCTTTCCTAAGGGGAGCAGGCGGTTCGCCGGATCGGAGCGTGGGATCGAAAATCGGAGGAGAAGTTTGGGCCAACAACGGCGAGGAGAGTGCAATACTGGTCATGACGAGCCCTGAAAGAAAAAAGGCGATGAAGCGACGCCGGTCCCATTGCGTCGCCACACCAGCTTCTTTTCTCATGAGGGACAGCCTGTGGGCCCAACCGCAAATGCCCGAACCAAGAACCCCGGCGGCGTGAGGCGTCGAAGCGACAAGATCCCTGTCTCAGTCGCACGTGTGCTCGCGCGCAAACCGGCCGCATGTTCCAAACCTTCTCCAGTGAGGTGTTCCATCGAAATGGGGCTGCTGAGCCATCCACCAGGTTCCAAAGGGCGCGCGTCGCGTCCCGCCACAATGAACGTGCTCTGATCGCCTCCGGCGAGCGCGGCACAACGGTTTTGCAAGAGCGCTTGAGTTTCGCTCGGCTTCGAGGTGAGCTGCTTCACCGTGCCGCTCAAGTTCGACGTGGGCGATTCAATCGTCACCCTGCCGCTCACGCCGAACTGTGATGAGGCATCGACGCGACTGGCAGGGTCAGCCAAAAAAACCGGCGTCGTAATTTTGATATCGCCGCCACGTCCTTGAACCGCCTGCGCGAGAACCTGACTGTTCTGGAGAATAACTGTATTGGGGTCGATGAAAATATTGCCGCCGTTGCCTCTGTCGGCACCGACGGAGGCACTGATTTGGCTGTTCACAAACCGGACACGGTCGATGGCACGAATATCGATATTGCCGCCGCTGGCTTGATCGGCCTTCGTCGTGATGGAGCCATTTAGGACGTCGAGTTGCTGGCCTGCGTTGAGAAAAATATCGCCCGCGTTGCCAGTGCCGATGCTGCGGCTGGATATGTGCGCACCGTTCTGAAGTGTGACGGAGTTGGCATTGACGAAAATGCTCCCGCCTGGGCCGAGTCCGTTTGTTTCAGAAAAGATGCCGCTTTCCGTGCCGTCAATGACTACTGACTCCGCCGGACTGCCTAAGCC